>JAFZMK010000057.1 GCA_017553285.1 Rhodocyclaceae bacterium | reverse complement strand
GCGGTTTGTGATTCTGGAAACCGGCTTTGGCGCCGGGCTGAATTTCGCCGCCACCTGGGCGGCCTGGCGCGACGATGCGCAACGCTGCGCGGCGCTGCATTTCATCAGCATTGAACGTTATCCGCTGCGCGGGCAAGACCTTGCCCGCATCCACGCACACTGGCCGCAAGAGTGGCAAACGCTGTCGGCAGAACTGCGCGCCGCCTGGCCAATGCTCACGCCGGGGCTGCACCGGCTGCATCTGAATGAGGGCGCGGTGACGCTGGATTTGTTTTTCGGCGACGTGGAGCACGCACTGACCGAACTGCGCTGCGCGGCGGATGCGATCTATCTGGACGGCTTTGCACCGGCGAAAAATCCGCAGATGTGGACGCCGCGCGTGGCGCATTTGCTTTCGCACTGCGCCGCGCCGCAGGCAAGCGTGGCGACGTGGTCGGTGTCCGGCAGCGTGCGCGAAGCCTTGCAGCACGCCGGTTTTGCCTGCGAAAAAGCGCCCGGCTTTGGCGACAAGCGCGAAATGCTGCGCGGTGAACTGCGCCGCCCGCGTCCGCGTCCCGCCGCGCCTGCCGAACGCGCCGCCATCGTGTTGGGCGCGGGGCTGGCGGGTACGGGCGTGGCAGCGCGGCTGGCTGCCAAAGGCTGGCAGGTTGCCGTCATCGACCGCGCCGATGCGCCCGCCACGGGCGCGTCCGGCAATCCGGCGGGCGTGATGCGCCCGCTGCCCAGTCTGGACGACAACCGCTTAAGCCAGCTCACCCGCGCCGGTTCCCTCTACACCTGGCCGCATCTGGCAGCACTGGCGGCGCGCGGCGCGCCCGTGCGTCACGCGCGCTGCGGCGCGCTGCATCTGGCGCGCGACGCGGAGCAGGAAGAACGGATGCAGCGGGTTATGGAGCGGCTGGCGCTGCCCGAAGAAGTCGCCTGCTTCGTTACGCGCGAAGCGGCAACGGAACTGGCGGGGCAGACGGTGGCGCGGGGCGGCTGGCATTTTGCGCGCGCCGGTTGGGTGTGCCCGCACGAATTGTGCGCCGCGCAGCTTGCCGCCTGGCCGCAGCAAATCCGCACGCATTTTGGCCGCGAAGTCGCCCGCTGTGTATTTGCCGACGGGCAATGGCGAGTGCAGGATGCCGAAGGTAACGAAATTGCCTGCGCGCCGCATCTGGTGCTTGCCTGCGGCACGGATACGCCGCAGTTTGCGCAGGCTGCCGCGCTGCCCGTGCGTGCCGCGCGCGGGCAGGTATCGTTCAGCGAACAGACGGCGCACGCGCCGCAAATGGTGGTGTGCTGCGGCGGCTATGCCACGCCTGCGGTGGAAGGGATGTTCTGCTTTGGTGCCACCTTTGACACCCACGACACCGACACCAGCGTGCGCGCGCAAGACCACGAAGAAAACCTGCGCAAGTTGGCAAAACTGCTGCCAGAAGCGCCACTGCCGGATGCGGCGGCGCTGCGCGGGCGCACCAGTTTCCGCCCCGCCAGCCCCGACCGTATGCCCATCGTCGGCGCGCTGCCCAATGAAGCGCCGGGGCTGTGGGTTGCCACCGGCTATGGCGCGCGCGGGCTGGTGTTCAGCGCGCTCATCGGCGAACACCTCGCCAGCCTGATGGACGGCGCACCTTCACCGCTACCGGCCAGGCTGCAACAGGCGCTCAATCCGGTGCGGTTTCTGGTACCCAAAAAATAAACCGACGCCGCGCCCGCATCTTGCGCTCGTCGTCTGCTGGCGTCACAATCATCCGCGCGCGCATTCAGAAAAGGAGACGACAAAAATGCAGGCTGTACAAGGCTATTACGACGGGGCAGGCATCCGGCTGCTGGAAAAAGTACACGCAAAACCGAACCAGAGGGCAATCGTCACCATCATGGACGAGTTCGTCACCCCGGAAAAAACCGTCGTCCAGAAAAACTTGCGCGGCGCGCTCGCCCAATACGCCAGCGCAGCGCGCAGAGCACAAGAAAAAGGCATCTAGGCGCGCCGCAGCCCCCATCACCGCAGCTTCCCTCTTCCAGTCACTTGTTTTCGCCCCCTCCGCGAGGGGGCGAAAACGGCTTAGCGCGCGTAAAAGCCGTGCAAGGTCGCCTTGCCGATGGCGTGCAGGTTTGCCATGTAGCCTGCCATCGTGGTGGTGGCGTTTTCGGGCAAATCCAGTTTTTCGCAATCCAGCGCGTAAATCGTGAACAAATACTTGTGCGGCGGGTCACCCACCGGCGGATAGCAGCCCATCCAGCCCACCGTGCCGCCGTCGTTCAACATGTTGCGCGCGCCGGCGGGCAGGTGTTTGCCGTCGGCAGAGCCGGCGTTGCGCGCCAGTGAAGTCAGGTTGCCCGGCACATCGACCACCATCCAGTGCCACCAGCCGCCTACGCCAGTGGGCGCATCCGGGTCGCACATGGTGATGACGAAACTTTTCGTGCCCGCTGGCGCGCCCGTCCATTCCAGCACCGGCGATTGACTGTCGCTCTCACCGCTTTGAAAGGACGAACCCTGAAACGACGGCGGCAGCGTTGCCCCGTCCTGAAATTCGGGACTGGAAAGCTGAAAGTTCATTGCACATCCCCCTTGTTTGTTCGTGATATGGGAAGGGCAGTGTAACATGCCCTTCCCGCCCGCCGAAGCCGCCGCCATGAGCGCCCAGTCCCGCTTTGATTTCGCCCGTTTCCGCACCGAACAGCAGCACGCCCGCACTCCCGAAGGCGGTGACGACAGCGTGCTCACCGTCTCGGCGCTCAACGCGCTGGCGGGTCGCCACCTGCAAAGCGCCTTTCCCGCCGCGCTGCGGGTAGCGGGCGAGATTTCTTCGCTGACCTTGGCGCGTTCCGGTCACCTGTATTTTTCGCTGAAAGACACCGCTGCCGAAGTGCGCTGCACGCTTTGGGCAAGTCAGGCGCGGCAGTTGCGCTTCACGCCCGCCGCCGGGCAGCAGGTGGAAGTGCTGGCGCAAGTGAGTTTTTACGAGGCGAAAGGCAGCTTTCAGCTCAACATCCTCGCCATGCAGCGCGCCGGTGCCGGTGCCTTGTATGAGGCCTTTTTGCGCATCCGCGCGCAACTGCAAGCCGAAGGGCTGTTTGATGCCGAACGCAAGCGCCCGATACCGCGCTATCCGCGCATCATCGGCGTGGTCACCTCTCCGGATGCCGCCGCGCTGCACGACGTGCTCGCCTGCCTGCGCGCGCGCGCGCCCAACGTGCAGGTGCGCCTGTATCCCGCCAGCGTGCAGGGCGCGCAAGCGCCCGCAGAACTGTGCGCCGCGCTCGGCACGGCGGCGCTGCGCGCCGAAGAAGACGCGCTGGAACTTGTCTTGCTGGTGCGCGGCGGCGGCTCGCCGGAAGATTTGGCCGCGTTCAACGACCCCGCGCTTGCCCGCACGCTGCGCGCCTGTCCCGTGCCGGTGATCACCGGCATTGGTCACGAGACGGATACTTCGATTGCCGACCTTGCCGCCGACCTGCGCGCCGCCACGCCCACCCGCGCCGCCGAAATTGCCAGCGAAGGCTTTTTTGCCCTGCGCGAACGTCTGCCCGTATTGGCACGCACACTGCACCGCGCCTTTGCCCGCCAGCTTCTGCAATACCGGCAACGGCTGGATCTCGCCGCCCACCGCCTGCGCGACCCGCGCCAGCAATGGCAGCAAAACGTCGAGCGGCTGCGCCTGCTGCGCTACCGCCTGAATGCCGCCGTGCGCAACGAACTGACGCGCCGCCGTCATCGTCTGGAACTCGCCCGCCGCGCGCTTCCCGTGCCGGATGTGCGCGCCGCGCGCGCGTACATGGCGCGTCTGAATGAGCGGCTGCACGCCGCGCAGACCGCCAGCGTGCGCGAACGCCGCCGTCATCTTGCCGAACTGCACACCCGCCTGCGCCTGCTCGCGCCGCAGACCATCCTCGCGCGCGGCTACGCCTTTGCCACGCTGCCCGACGGCGCAATCATCCGCCACCGCGCACAACTGCCACCCGGCACCGCCTTCACGCTGCATCTGGCAGAAGACCAACTGCCCGCGCAGGCGCTGCCCGACACCGCGCACAACAAGCCCTCAGACAAGCCCGCGCCGCCGCTTAGGCCGGAATCATCGTAGTGATGCCATACGAGGCAAGACGGCGCACGGCACCCCGGTCGAAGGATGCGAACGTGGTAGCGTTGCGCCCCGCCAGTTTGTCGCCCGTGTACTGAATCACGCCGTCCGAAAAATCGCCACCGTCATCAAGCATCCGCAGCCCTGCCAGCACCTCGTCGTCGGCGACGACGATGTTCTGAAGCTGCATCAAGATACGGATGTCGTCCGCAATCTCTCTGGCGCTTTTCTCTGCGCGCAGCACCCAGACAAGCTCACACAAAACCACGGTGGGCACAATCAGCCTTGTCGCGTTGCGGATAAGGTTGATAGCCGCTTCGGTCTGCTGCGGGTTATCGACCCTGGCAAAAATCCGGACGATGATGTTTGTATCGGCGACAACAATCATTTCGCCCCTCTTTTCGCGCCTTCTGCAATCAGGCGGTCGAGTTCCTCAACCGATACGGATGCGACATCGTACTTGCTGACGCGCGCCAGCACTTCATCGAGCGACAGCTTGCGGGCTGCCGGCGCAATGCGCAGCGTCCTGTCCGGTTCCAGAGAGACGGTGACTTTTTCGCCGGGCTGAATGCCCAGATGGTTCATGGCACCCTTGTTCAGAGTGAACTGTCCGCGTGCAGTGATGGTCATATCGAATGACATCCCGTTCTCCTAGTCTTCTGGAAAATGTTGGTAATCATAAGTATTGATTACCTGTCAAGCAACAATCTGGACGCGCGCGCTTGCGGGGCGGCGGCAAGGCGTATACATTTCCACGCCCGGGCGGCTATGCTGCCCGCGTTTTCAACCCACAAGAGAGACCCATCATGGCACACACCCTTCCCGCCCTGCCGTATGCGCAAGATGCGCTGGCGCCGCACCTGTCCGCCGAAACGCTGGAATACCACTACGGCAAGCACCATCAAGCCTACGTCACCAACCTCAACAACCTCATTCGCGGCACCGAGTTTGAAAACCTCGCGCTGGAAGACATCATCCGCCGCGCCGACGGCGGCATCTACAACAACGCCGCGCAAATCAGCAACCACACGTTTTTCTGGCAGTGCATGACGCCCAATGGCGGCGGCGAACCTTCCGGCGCGCTGGCGGCGGCCATCGTGCAAAAATGGGGCAGCTACGCCGAGTTTCGCAAGGCGTTTGCCGCCAGCGCGGCGGGCAATTTCGGTTCGGGCTGGACGTGGCTGGTGAAAAAACCCGACGGCACGCCGGAGATCGTCAACATGGGCGCGGCGGGCACGCCGCTGACCACCGCCGACGTGCCGCTGCTGTGCATCGACGTGTGGGTACACGCCTATTACATTGATTACCGCAACCGTCGCCCCGATTTCATCGCCGCTTTTCTCGACCATCTCGTGAACTGGCGGTTTGCCGAGGCCAATTTCGGCTAACATCACGGCGTTTTTTCTCCCGAACGGCTTCCCCGCGCGGGAAGCCGTTTTCACATTCCCAACGAGTTGCCATGAACACGCTGCTTGACCAAATCCACGCCCTCGGCCAGCAAGTCTGGCTGGACAATCTTTCCCGCGACATTCTCGCCAACGGTGAGCTGAAACGCCTGATTGCGC
>JAFZMK010000056.1 GCA_017553285.1 Rhodocyclaceae bacterium | reverse complement strand
TGCCGCAGCGGGCGGACAGTTGGGCGTACCCATCGAGAAGCTGGAAAAATTCGTCGACATTGCCGCCAAGATGAGCACAGCCTTTGGCATGACGGCAGAGGAAGCGGGGCAGGCGGTCGCCAAGCTCTCAAACATCTTTGGGCTACCCATCGAGCAGGTGGAAAAACTCGGGGATGCCATCAACACGCTGGGCAACACCACGGCGGCGACGGAATCCAGCATCGTGGAAGTGCTCACCCGCATGGGCGGCACGGCAAAACAATTTGGGCTAACTGCCGAGCAAGCATCGGCGCTGGCCTCGACCATGCTCAGCATGGGTGTGTCCAGTCAGGTAGCGGGCACGGGTATTAACGCGCTGCTGTCCAAACTGCAAACCGCGAACGTGCAAGGCAAGGCGTTTCAAGACGCGCTGGCAGGCATGGGTATCAGCGCGCAGCAACTGGCGGCAGACATCGCGGCGAACCCGCAAAAGGCGCTGACCGAGTTTCTGCACACGCTGGAACAGCTTGAAGGGCAAGACCGCGCGGAAACACTCGCCCGTCTGTTTGGCATCGAATACCAGGACGACATCGCGCGGCTGCTTGGCGGCCTGAAACAGTACGAAGAATCGCTGGCGCGCGTAGGGGATGCTGCGGGCACGGCTGGCGCGATGCAAAAGGAATTTGATGCGCGGGCGCGGAGCACCGAGGCACAAATACAGTTACTCCAAAACGCCATCAAGGAAGTCGCAATCAATTTCGGTAGTGAGCTATTGCCTGTTGTTCGTGCCGCATCTGTTGCGTTTGGAGGTGTGGTACAAGGCATTGGTGCAATCATCAGCGCCGTGCCTGGCCTGGGTGCTGTTCTCACGTCCTTTGCAACTCTGTACATGTCGATGGCGGGCTTGCGCACGCTGGTGCGCGTGTTTGGTGTGATTGGAGCAAAGGCGTTTGGCAACGTTGCAGGCGCAGTGCAAACGGTTACGGCGAACGTGGTAGCAGCGACGGCATCTGTTGAGGCAATGAAATCGTCGCTACTCGGCATGACAGCAAAGCCGATTGTGGCAACACAAAAAGCGGTTGGCGGGCTGCTGAATGCGATGAACCGCATTCCGTTTTCTATGCACCTTGCCGCGCTATCTCTTGCTGCATTTTCAGCAGAATCTGTTGCCGAAGCGGTAGCCAGCCTGAAAATTGACAGCGAACTGGACGAAATCGAAGCTGCCGCCAAGCGCGCGACGAATCAACGTGTCCTGCGGCTGCAAGCTGAGGCGCACCAATGGTCGCAATATCGGGATGTTGCCAAGCGCGCACTGGAAGACGTGGCGAATATGGACGACTTTGCCCGCGACCAGTACCGCGATCAGTTAGAGGGCGCGATGCGGTATTACCAAGCCGCCGCCCGCGAACTGGCGGCGCAGACGCAGAGCGCGGACGAGGAAATCAAAAAGGCCGCGTCGCAAAAACTCACCGAAGTGCAGGCGCAAATCAACAGCCTCAAACAAGGCTTGCGCGAGGTGCAGACCATCGCCGAAGCGGGCGCGGAAACGCTCGCCGGTGCAGGCAAGGCGAAGGCGCAAAACCTCGCCGCCGAGTTCAAGGCGCTGAAAGAACAAGGCAAGGATGCGGTAGAAGCCCTCAGCGAACAGTTTGACGGCCTGCTGGCGGATGCGGATGCACTCGGCATCAGTGCGCTGGGGCAGTATTTCCAGCAACTCGCCGATCAGGGCGCGGCCAGCGCCGAGAAAATCCGCGCCGCCTTTGAAACCTCGTTGGGCAAACTCTCTGCCGCCTCGCTCGCCGCGCTGCCCGCGCAGATTGCGGCGGCAGGCG
>JAFZMK010000323.1 GCA_017553285.1 Rhodocyclaceae bacterium | reverse complement strand
GGTCAAATCAACGCCACCCGCTGGCAGCATTGCCAGCGCATCCGCAGCGAAAACGCCCGTTTCCGCACCCTCTCACGCGGCTGGTGACGCGCCCTGCGCACGCTGAAGCTGTACGACCATTGCCGCCAGAGCGTCCGCATCCAGCGTGCGCGCGTGCAGCGGCAAGGCATCCGCCATGCGCACAAAATGCTTGCCTTGCGAACGGCGGTACAGCGGGTCGTAATGCAGTTGCAGCAACTCGGCAAACAGCGGTGCCAGCGCGCCCTCTTGCGCCCACTGCTGCCAGCGCGCGATGCGCTCGGTGCTTTGCACTTTTTTCAGATGACCGAGTTTTTCCACCAGCGCCGCGCGCTGCTGCTGGAACCAGCCATAGTCTTCCAGCAACAGTTGCAAACGCGCCTGCTCCGTGGCTTGAATTTCCGCGCAGGGCGCCGCGCGCATGGCCGCCAGCAGCGCATCGGGCACGAACAGCGCACCAATCTTGCGGCTTTCGGCCTCTACATACACCGTGCGCGCTTCATCAAAGCCCTGCAAGGTCTCGTAGAGCAGGGATTCAAACCGTTTTTGCGAAGGCTGCGCCACCTCGGGCAGCGCGCCCAGCACCGAGCCGCGATGACACGCCAGCGCTTCCAGATCCAGCACCTGTTCGCCCGCCTGCCGCAGCGCCCCCAGCAAGCGCGTTTTACCGCTGCCCGTCGCCCCGCAAATCACCCGCCAGCGAAAGCGCCCCGGCCACTCCTGCAAATCATGCGCCACCTTGCGCCGCCAGCTCTTATAGCCACCGATGAGCTGACGCGCATCCCACCCGACCAGCCGCAGCCAGGTCGTCATCGCCCCGCTGCGCTCGCCCCCGCGCCAGCAATACACCAGCGGACGCCAGCCGCGCGGCTTGTCGGCAAAACGCTCGCGCATATGGCGGGCAATATTCGCCGCCACCAGCGCCCCGCCCAGCCGCCGCGCCTCAAAGGGCGAGACTTGCTTGTACAACGTGCCCACGCGGGCGCGCTCCGCATCGTCCAGCACCGGACAATTCACCGCCCCCGGCACATGGTCCAGCGCAAACTCGCCCGGACTGCGCACATCAATCCACTCATCCAGCCCCGCCGCCAACGCCTCATCCAGCGTCACCTGCACACGCCGGTGCAGGCGTGAAGGTTTTGCGGCAAAGGTTTTAGACGTAGGGGCAGCAGTCATTTCATTACGCACGGCAACTTCGCTATAACGAGCATTCGGAAGGCGGTTCCTGTACAGTCTATCCCACTCGGGCACGCTTCCACACCGAAGCGCAAGTGAAACAACTGCCACAAGGAACCCCGCGCAATGGCTCTACACGAGCATCCTTCTTCCAGCCCCGCAGCCGATGCACAGCAGGTGTACGAAGCGGTTCGGGGCGCTTTGCATCTTGCCCGCAGCAAGACCGTTACCGCCATCAACGCTGCCATGGTTGAAGCCTATTGGGAAATTGGTCGCAAGATTGCCGAAACAGTTGGAGATCGGGCTGGCTACGGCAAGCGTTTGCTGCACTTCCTTTCCGGACAACTCACCGCCGAGTTCGGCAAGGGTTTTACACCACGAAACCTCTGGCACATGCGGCAGTTTTACGAAGCATTTCCGAATGTGCACGCACTGCGTGCACAATTGAGCTGGACGCACTATCGCCTGCTTATGCGGGTGCCCTGCGCTG
>JAFZMK010000322.1 GCA_017553285.1 Rhodocyclaceae bacterium | reverse complement strand
GTGCTGGAAAACGGCTGCGTGGTGCTGGAAGACACCGGCGACAACCTGCTGCACAACGACGAAGTACGCCACGCCTATCTGGGCTGAACGCGGCTTGTCGGGTTGTTTTGCTTGTCAATGATTTCTGGTTGTTATAGAATGGCTGGCTTTCGTTAGCCAAAGATTTTGGAGCAAACTCATGGCCCGCGTCTGCCAAGTTACCGGGAAAGCCCCGATGGTGGGGAACAACGTTTCCCACGCCAACAACAAAACCAAGCGCCGCTTCCTGCCCAACCTGCAAAACCGCCGCTTCTGGAGTGAAGCGGAAAACCGCTGGGTGCACCTGCGTGTGTCCGGTGCCGGTCTGCGCACCATCGACAAAAAAGGCATTGATGCCGTCGTTGCCGAACTGCGCGCGCGCGGCGAGCGTGTTGTCTAACCCCCTGCGAGATTCACCGGAGAACCATCATGGCCAAAGGCGCCCGTGAAAAAATCAAGCTCGAATCCTCTGCCGGAACCGGGCACTTCTACACCGCTTCCAAAAACAAGCGCACCACCCCCGAAAAACTCGAGTTCATGAAGTACGACCCGGTGGCGCGCAAGCACGTCCTGTACAAGGAAACCAAGCTGAAGTAAGCGCACCCGCTGCTGCCCGCCCGCGCGCGGGCAGGGCGCAAAGAAAAAGCCGCTTGTGGGCGGCTTTTGTTTTAAAAAGCCGCTTGTGGGCGGCTTTTGTTTTGTCCAGACTTCCGGAGGGTTCGCAGCGCCTCAGACGCGCTGGATGTTGGAAGCCTGCTTGCCTTTCGGGCCTTGGGTGACATCGAAGGAAACCTTTTCGCCTTCCTTCAAGGTCTTGAAGCCTTCCATGGCGATTGCGGAGAAATGGGCGAAGAGGTCTTCGCTGCCATCGTCGGGGGTAATGAAACCAAAGCCTTTGGAATCATTGAACCATTTTACGGTACCAGTTGCCATTGCCTTATGTCCTACAAAGTTGCTGTCGAATGAAGCGCGAGTCCCGGTTCGGGGCGCCACCTGTGCTGCATGGCTAGCCAAGAAGCGGTGAAGGCACAAAATTCGCCAACGGCAAAGCCGCGCCCGCAACAAAGTATGACTGTTCATTTACGCACGCGCCTCTTTTACGCATTTTCGCCAGCTTCGTCAAGCGTTTTCTGCGGTCAGCGGAAAAACGCGAAAAGCACTGTGGCAGAATGCACTTGCGCCTGTGAGAAGCTGCATTAGAATGGGCAAATGACCACGCACGAACAACACTCGGTGGTGCTGGAAGACGAACTCCAGCAGGCACGGCAGGAGCCGCCACCGTTTTACCGTGTCCTGCTGCTGAACGATGATTTCACGCCGATGGATTTCGTCGTCCATCTGTTGCAGACCTTCTTCTGCATGACCGAAGAGCGCGCGATGCAAGTGATGCTCAAGGTGCACACCGAAGGTTCTGCTGTCTGCGGCGTGTTTCCGTATGACATTGCCGCCACCAAGGTCGAACAGGTAATTGCCTGGGCGCGCCGACACCAGCACCCGCTGGCTTGCGTCATGGAGGAAGACCGCGAATGATTGCCCAGGAACTTGAAATCAGCCTGCACATGGCGTTTGTGAACGCGCGCCAGAAGCGTCACGAACTGATTACCGTCGAACATCTCTTGCTGGCCTTGCTGGACAACCCCTCGGCGGCGGCGGTGTTGCGCGCCTGCAATCTGGATTTTGACCGCCTGCGCCGCGAGCTGACGCATTTTGTCGACACCCACGTGCCGCGCCTCGCGGGCACGACGGATGCCGACGCGCTGCCCACGCTGGGCTTTCAGCGCGTCATTCAGCGCGCGGTGTTGCACACGCAGTCTTCCGGTCGCAAAGAGGTCAATGGTGCCAACGTGCTGGCGGCAATTTTTGGCGAAAAAGAATCGCACGCCATCTTTTTCCTGCGCCAGCAAAACATCACCCGGCTGGACGTGACCAACTACCTTTCGCACGGCATCACGCCCGAAGAAACCCGGCGCGACACCGCCCGCCCCGGCGCGCAGACGGCATCGGGTCAAGCGCGCGTGCGCCGCACGCTGCGCCCGGGCGAACAGCGCGAAGAGACTACGACCGAGACGGAAAGCCAGCAAAGCAAAACCCCGCTGGAACTGTACACGCAAAACCTGAATGAACAGGCGCGCCAGGGGCGGATTGACCCGCTCGTCGGGCGCGAACAGGAACTGGAGCGCGTCATCCAGATTCTGTGCCGCCGCCGCAAAAACAACCCGCTGCTGGTGGGCGAAGCCGGCGTGGGCAAGACGGCCATTGCCGAAGGGCTGGCGCGGATGATTGTGGAAGAGCGCGTACCCGAGATTTTGCAAAACGCGCAAGTCTACGTGCTGGACATGGGCGCGCTGCTCGCCGGCACCAAATACCGTGGCGATTTTGAGCAGCGCCTGAAAGCCGTCATCAAGGAACTGCGCGAGATGGAAAAAGCCGTGCTGTTCATCGACGAAATTCACACCCTGATTGGCGCGGGCGCAGCCTCGGGCGGCACGCTCGATGCGTCCAACCTGCTCAAACCGGCGCTGTCTTCCGGTCAGCTCAAATGCGTGGGCGCGACCACCTACAAGGAATACCGCCAGATTTTTGAAAAAGACCACGCGCTGTCGCGCCGCTTCCAGAAAGTGGACGTGGTCGAACCTTCCGTGGCCGAGACGGTGGAAATCCTCAAAGGGCTGAAAGCGCGCTTTGAAGCGCACCACGGCATCCGCTATTCGACGGCGGCGCTCACCAGCGCAGCCGAGCTTTCCGCCCGCTATATCAACGACCGCCACCTGCCCGACAAAGCCATTGATGTTATCGACGAAGCGGGCGCAGCGCAGCGCATCCTGCCGCGCTCGAAGCAGAAAAAAACCATTGGCAAGAACGAGATTGAAGAAATCGTCGCGCGCATTGCCCGCATTCCGCCGCGCAATGTTTCCAGCGACGACCGCGCCGCGCTCAAAACCCTGGAACGCGACCTGAAAAACGTCGTTTTTGGCCAAGACCCTGCCATCGAATCGCTCGCCCGTGCCATCAAGATGTCCCGCTCCGGGCTGGGCAGCGCGCAAAAGCCGATTGGCAGTTTCCTCTTTTCCGGCCCCACGGGGGTGGGCAAAACCGAAGTCGCGCGCCAGCTTGCCTTCACGCTGGGCATTGAGCTGGTGCGTTTTGACATGTCCGAATACATGGAACGCCACGCGGTCAGCCGCCTCATCGGTGCGCCGCCGGGCTATGTTGGTTTTGACAACGGCGGTCTGCTCACCGAGCAAATCAACAAAAAACCGCACTGCGTGCTGTTGCTGGACGAAATCGAAAAAGCGCATCCGGACATTTTCAACCTGCTGTTGCAAGTGATGGACCATGGCAAGCTGACCGACAACAATGGCCGCGAAGCCGATTTTCGCAACGTCATCCTGATTATGACGACCAACGCGGGCGCGGAAACCATGCAGAAATCCGTCATCGGTTTTGCCGCCCGCCGCGAAGCGGGCGACGAAATGGCCGAAGTGCGCCGTTTGTTTACGCCGGAATTTCGCAACCGGCTGGACGCGATGGTTTCCTTCCGCCCGCTCGATGGCGACGTAATCCAGCGCGTGGTGGAAAAATTCCTCACGCAACTGGAAGCGCAACTGCTCGAGCGCAAAGTCGAAGCACAGTTCAGCGACGAACTGCGCGCCTGGCTGGCGGAAAAAGGCTTTGACCCCTTGATGGGCGCGCGCCCGATGGCGCGTCTGATTCAGGACACCATCCGCGCGGCGCTGGCGGACGAGCTGCTCTTTGGCCGTCTGGCCAATGGCGGGCGGGTGTGGATTGACCTGGATGACGAAGACAAGGTCGTGCTGCGTTTTGAAGAAATTGAGACCGACCCGCAGCCGCCCGCCGCGCAAGGTGGCGACACGAATAGCGACGTCGCGCTCGCCTCGTAACGCGCCCTCAAAGCGCGGCGGGCGCGGCGCGCACCGCGCCCGCAAAGCCCTGCTGCCGCCACGCCTCAAAAATCACCACTGCCACCGTGTTGGAAAGATTCATGCTGCGATTGGCGGGCAGCATCGGCAGGCGCAGGCGCGCCGTGATGGCGGCATCTGCCAGCACTTCTTGCGGCAAGCCGCGCGTTTCTGCGCCGAACAAAAACGCATCGCCGGGCTGAAAGCGGGTGGCGAAAAAATCGTCCTGCGCTTTTGTGCTCAGCGCAAAAATGCGCTGTCCGGCAAAATGCGCGCGGCACTGCGCCCAGTCCGCATAGCGCGAAACCCGCGCCAAATCGTGATAATCCAGCCCCGCGCGCTGCAAATGGCGGTCTTCAAAGTTGAAGCCCAGCGGCTCCACCAGATGCAGATGGCAACCCGTGTTCGCCGATAGCCGGATGCTATTGCCCGTATTCGGCGCGATTTCGGGCTGATGCAGAATAATATGGAACATGACAAACGCCGCGCGGGGCGCACCCCGCGCGCAGGGCAAACACAAAACACTGCCGCGCATGATACCCAAGCCGCTTTTCTTCGTCCTGATTCTTCCGTTTTGCATCGTGCTGGCGGCGCTCTCGCAGCGTGCCCACGCCGACTTCTTTTTCGGTCACAGCCACGGTCATGGCGCCGCGCGCCCCGCGCCCGCGCTGGATTTGGCGGGTCTGCAAGATGCGCAAGGCCGTCCTGCGTCTGTCCACATACGGCAGGGGCAGCCCACGCTGGTCAAATTCTGGGCAAGCTGGTGCCCGCTGTGTTTGACTGAACTGGAAGAGACTGAACGCTGGCGGTTGGATGCGGAGTTTGCCGAAGTCAATCTCGTCACCATCGCCTCGCCCGGTTTTCTCAACGAAAAACCGCGCACGGAATTCCTCGCCTGGCTGCACGGTTTGCCGTACCCCACACCGCCGGTGCTGCTCGATGACGGCAGCCGCGCCCGTGCCATTGGGCTGGTCGGTTATCCGGCATGGGTACTGCTGGACGAACACAGGAGCCAACAGCGCATCGTGCGCGCCAGCCTGCGGCGTGAAGACGCGCTGGCGCTGGTGCGCAACCCCGGCGCGGTGATTGCGCGCGGCGCGCACAGCACACTGGTTTCCGCAAAAGGAGGGCAAGCAACCATGCCAAACACGCGCACCATCTACCTTGCTGGCGGCTGCTTCTGGGGCGTGCAAGCCTATTTTCAGCGCATTGATGGCGTCGTCGACGTTGTTGCCGGCTACGCCAACGGGCGCACCGAATCGCCCGGCTACATGGACGTACTCAACGGCTCTGGTCACGCCGAAGCGGTGAAAATCGAATTTGATTCCGCGCGCATTTCACTCGCGCAGCTACTGCGCCACTACTTTCGCATCATCGACCCCACCGTGTTGAACCGCCAAGGCAACGACGTCGGCGAACAATACCGCACCGGCATCTATTACAGCGATGCCGCCGATGCCCCGACGATTGCCGCCGCGCTTGCCGCCGAGCAGGGCAAACAGGAAAAGGCGCTGGTCGTGGAAACCGAACCGCTGCGGCAATTCTTCCCCGCAGAAGAAGAACATCAAGACTATCTCGACAAACACCCCGGCGGCTATTGCCACATCAATCTCGCGCTGGCGGCAGAGCCGCTGGACGCAGCGCAGGAAAACACCGGGAAATACGCCCGCCCAAGCGCCGAAGCACTGGCGAAACTCTCCCGCGAGCAATACCGCGTCACACAGCAAAACGGCACCGAACCCGCCTACAGCCACGAATACGACAGCCTCTTTGCCCCCGGCCTGTATGTGGATGTCACCAACGGCGCGCCGCTGTTTTCCAGCCGCGACAAATTCCACAGCGGCTGCGGCTGGCCCAGCTTCACCCGCCCTGTCATGCCGCAAGCACTTGTCGAAAAAGAAGATTACAGCCACAACATGCGCCGCACCGAAGTGCGCAGCCGCACTTCCGACGCCCACCTCGGCCACGTCTTCCCCGACGGCCCCGCAGACCAAGGCGGCCTGCGCTACTGCATCAACGGCACGGCGCTGCGCTTTATTCCGCTCGACGAAATGGAAGGACAAGGCTACGGCGAATGGCGCCCCGCCGTGCAGCCGTGAGGGGCGGCGGGGCAGGGCGGGTGTGGTATAGTGTGCCGCCTTTGCCGATAGCGCAACGGGCGTGATTTTTCAGGAGTTTTGGCTGTGGCGGAATTTCTTTTTCTGGTATTGATTATCGCAATTGTGGTGGTCGTGTGGACCATCAAAACCTACAACAGCCTGCAATTTCTCATGCAGGAAATTCGGGAAAGCTACGCCAACTTGCAGGCGGCGCTGAAAAAACGGGAGCAAATCAACGGGCAAATGATTGATATTGCATCAAAATACATGGAGCACGAACAATTGATGCAATTACAGGTAGCGCAAAAGCAGGGCGACATGAAGCAAATCCGCTATCTGGCGCAGGATTTTCCCGAACTGCGCGCCAATGAAACCTATCAAAAACTGATGGAACAACTGGAAAGCGCCGAAAACGAAATTCTGGAAAAACGCGAAAACTACAACAACCGCGTCAAACGTTACAACGCCTACCGCAGCGCATTCCCCGCCGTACTGATTGCCGCCAAACTGTCGTTTGACAACGTGGACTACTACAATGTCGATGACGAAAAATTCGACATGCAGGCAGCCAAGTTCGCCAAGGACGATTCCGAGGCGCTGAAAAAAATGATCAGCTCAGGCGCGCAAAGCGTAGGCGACGCCGCCGGACGCGCGATGAAGCAAATCAACAAAGGCGTTTCCGAAGCCAAAAAGATGATTCACAAGGAAAACGAAGAAGGCGCGGAAAAACCGTCGGAGTAAAATTTGTTTGGTGTTTGCATCCCGCCGAACGAAGAAAAACACGGAAAATGCCGTACTTGTTTTTCCCTTTCACATTGGGCAGAAAACTATGAGTACTATAGATAAAATCCTCTCTGAAATCAGAATCAACCGCGCCTTTATTCGCCGTGTATGGAACGCGGACAAGATGATATATTCGTATGCGGATGTTCCGGCACTGGATAACCGTGTCAACCTGCATATCGGGGATCAAAAACGTGACGGATACGTTGTCCGCTACAGGGAGAACCTTGGGGATCGTCTTGCGATTCCTATTTGTGAATTCCTTCTGGGAAAAATCGGGATTCATCTGGATCAGCCTGTCAAGGGACGGCGGCATCTGTTTAGTATTGGTTCCGGTGCTCTTGGGTCATTCGTGGATGGGGTTATGTGGGGAAGCGGAATTATGTTCGACGGGCTGAATGGAACCCGGTATGGAGGGAACAAGCCCCGTTGGTGGGAGAAGTATTGGGACGCCAATCATCGCAAACTGGACATTCGGGCAGTGCGTGGGCCGCTTACGCGGGAGGTTTTTCTCAGACTGGGTCATAAGTGTCCGGAAATCTATGGCGATCCCGGGATTCTGATGCCTCTTATTTACCCCCCCCCTTCCCACCCCAAGAAGAATTGCATGACTATAAAATCATTCCGCAGTGCATAAGTGAAAATGAGGCTCGGAGATACATCCAGGCTGACAAGATTATCAGCATGAATACGGAGGATTATCGAAAGGTAATCGACCAAATCTGTTCCTGCAAACTTGTCTATTCTTCTTCTTTGCATGGCATCATTTTGGCAGAGACGTATGGCGTGCCAGCGGTGTTTTATCGCACGCTTCCTGAGCGTATGGACTTCAAATTTAGGGATTGGTATGCAAGCACAGGTCGGCCTGATGTGCCTCTGGCTGATACGCTTGTCGAGGCGATGAGCATGGAACCGCCCGAGCTTCCTGACCTGAAAGAAATGCAGCAACAATTGGCTGATGTTTTTCCGTATGACTTGTGGACGGATTGATTTGCAATGCTGTTGGCAGGTCTTGCCCGGGCATCTGCATGAATCTGTGGCTTTCCCTCAGCCGATTTCCCGCGCCGGATTGCCTATTACTTTTGCACCGTCTGGCACGTCTTTCATGACGACTGCCCCTAGGCAGACATAGGCTTCATTGCCTACGTGAACATGGGGGGCAATTCTTGCGCTATTGCCAATAAACGCACCGTCGCCAACGGACGAGTTCCCTAGCAGGAATGTGTTTGCATTCACAGTGCAATAGTCGCCTACCGTTACGTCATGAGCAAGGGCGCATGCTTGCATCGTAACAAAATCGCCAAGGCGAACATTGACGGTCATGTGAAAACCCGCGCAGAGCACAACACCTTCACCGTGCTGGTTGTGGTGCCCCAGCCCCGTGAAAGGCGAGATGAAGGAATCAAACACGGCGCCCCTGTCTTTTAGAAACGGCACCAGTTCGCGCTTTACCTGCGGGGAGGAAATGCACATCAAGAGCACGTCATCCGGAGCAGGGGTGTAGCCGCGAATGGTGCCCACTACGCCGTAATCGCAGGGTTTGCCGTGCAGAGGGTCGTCCGTATCATCAAGGAAACCCTTGATATTCCAGCGTGGTCCGTATACGTCATGAACGGTCTGAATCTGGCTCAGAATTTCCCGACCAAATCCGCCGGCACCGACAAAATAGAGGTTTTTTAACGACATTTCCGAGAGTGTGAAATGGGGAAATTTCTTTGAAAGGGGGATGCGGATTCAGGGGAGACCTCCTCCGAGGAATCGTTCTCCGCCATCAACAAAAAGGATTTGCCCCGTGATGTAGTGGCTGTCTTCCGAGAGAAGGAATCGCGCGGCTTTGGCAACGTCTTCTACGCCAGAGCAAGGGATTAGGGAAATTGATTTCCAGTCTTTATCAGGCGAGAAGAATGGGGTTTGCAGTATGCGGGTATTGAATGTGCCGGGAGAAATGCAATTGACGCGCACTGCTGGGGCAAGTTCGCGCGCCAGCGAAAGGGTGAGTGTATGAATGGCACCTTTACTGGAACCATAATGCGGCTGGCACGCAATACCTATTACTGGAGCCATGCTGCCGATCAGCACGATATTGTGGAGTGCATCTCCATTGACTCTCTTTTTTAACAAGGTGCTGATAATTTCCGTGGCGGAAAAATAGTTTACGTTCATCACCTTGAGGCCGACGGAATATTTGGTTTTGCTGATGGGCAAAACTTCCGTCATGCCCGCGAAGTGCAGGAATTCACCTACGCGGATGCCTTTTTCGGTGAGAAATGCGGTGAGATCATCGCGTAGCGTGCTGATTTCCTGAAAGTCATAGGGGAAAAGCTGCACGTTGTGGCCGTGCGCGGCGCATTGGCGGCGGGTTTCTTCCAGCCGTTCCAGATCGCGTCCGTGCAGCAGCAGGTTGCGGGTTTCGCTAAGTAGTTTGGCGGTGCCCTGGCCTATACCAGAGGATGCGCCGGTAATGAAAGTGTAAGATTCCATGGTTGTTCCCATCATGCTAGAGTAAATGGTCGGCGAAATCGTTTTTCCGGTTTTTGTTGGTCTTGTTTTCGCGTTTGTGGCGCAGATGCGATATTGGTTTTCTGCGCAAGGCGAGATTTCGCGTGTGAAACGGTGGCGTGGTTAGCATGGCGTGCCTGCGGGAATGGGGATGTTGGTGCCGGTCATATACGGGGCAGTGGGGGAGCTGAGCAGGTAGTGAATAAAGTCGGAAGTGTGATCGGTGGATAGCAGCCCCATGGGTTGTTTGCCCGTTTCCCGCAGATGTTGGTCAAATCCGCCTTCGGTAAAGGCGTTCAGGCACAGGGTCATGGGCGATGCGACAAAGGCTGCACGGATGGAAAAGATGTAGATGTTTTTTCTCATCAGCTCTGCTGAGAGCGTGCGCACAGCGGATTCCACAGCAGCCTTGGATGCGGCATAGGCAGAGAAATATTGTGAATGGGTGGTGCTGGCCAGCGACGAGAGCGCGATGATGCGCATTTCCTGGTTCTTTTGCTTGCTGCCCGCTAGTTGGCGGATGTATTCAAGGAAAGAATAGAAATTGACTGACATCCGGGCGTGCAGGGTTTCCGGTTTGGTATTCCGAAGTTGGATAACCCCGCCTATGCCAGCGCAGTACACCAGACCATCAACAGGGCGCTGAACAGCATTCTTAATCTGTTGCATGGCAGGGGCGATGGTCTCGGGCAGGGCAAGGTCGCAGCATTGGGTGTAATGCGTTTGCCCGGCTTGCTGCGTCATGTCGGCAAGCGCTTGCCGTAGCGTTTCTTCGTTGCGACCGACCAAGATGATGGAAGCCCCTTCGCTGGCGAGTTTGATGCAGGTGGCTTTGCCGATGCCGGAGGATGCGCCGGTAACAATATAGGTTTTGTCTTGTAGCGTCATGTACGTTCGGAGCTATAGCTTTTCGATCGCGGATGGTTTTCTTCAACGCGGTCGCGTATTTTGTCCGCAGGAGGGGAAGGGGTTAGCATGGCGTGCCTGCGGGAAGCGGGAGATTGGTGCCGGTCATATACAGGGCGGTGGGCGAGCTGAGCAGGTAGTGAATAAAGTCGGAAGTGTGCTCGGTGGACAGCAGTCCCATAGGTTGCCTGCCTGTTTCGCGTAGGCGCTGGTCAAATCCGACTTCGGTAAAGGGATCCATGCCCTCGACCATGGGTGTGGCAACACAGGCGGGTCGAATGGAGCAGATATAGACGGATTTTTTCAGTAATTCTGCGGAGAGTGTGCGCACAGTGGCTTCCACAGCGGCCTTGGTGGCGGCATAGGAGGAAAAATATTGCAAGGAGGTGGTGCTGGCAAGTGAGGAGATGCCGATAATGCGCATTTCGCGGTTTTTTTGCTTGTTGCTCACCAGTTGGCGGATGCATTCAAGGAAAGAATAAAAATTGATTGTCATCCGGGCGTGCAGGACATCCAGTTTCGTATCCCGAAGTTTGAGGGCACCGCCTATGCCGGCGCAATAGACCATGCCGTCGATGGGACGCTGCACGGTTTCTGTCATTTGCTGGATGGCAGACTGAATCGTTTCAGGCTGGGCAAGATCGCAGCACAGGATATGGTGCGTTTGCCCGGCCTGCTGCGCCATGCTGGCAAGGGTTTGCTTCAGCGTTTCTTCGTGGCGACCAACCAGGACGATGGAGGCACCTTCGCTGGCCAGCTTGATGCAGGCGGCCTGACCAATGCCGGAGGAAGCGCCGGTGACAATATAGGTTTTGTCTTGTAGCGTCATGTTTGTTCAGGGGCGTTATTGAATCGGGTGGAGGTGGCCTTCTTCAAAGCGGTCGTGCATTTCACCCGCAGGAAGGGAAAGAGGGTCAGCATGGCGAGCCTGCGGGAATGGCGATGTTGGTGCCGGTCATATACGGCGCGGTGGGCGAACTGAGCAGGTAGTGAATAAAGTCGGAAATGTGTTCGGTGGACAGTAGCCCCATGGGTTGTTTGCCGCTTTCCCGCAGATGCTGGTCAAATCCGCCTTCGGTAAAGGCGTTCATGCTCTCAATCATGGGTGTGGCAACAAAAGCCGCCCGGATGGAATAGATATGGATGGATTTTTTCAGCAACTCTGCTGAGATCGTGCGCACAGCGGCTTCCACAGCGGCCTTGGAAGCAGCATAGGCGGTGAAATATTGCGAGTGAGTGGTGCTGGCCAGCGAGGAGAGGGCGATGATACGCATCTCGCGGTTTTTTTGTTTGCTGCGCGCCAGATGGCGGATGTATTCCAGAAAGGAATAGAAATTGACCGTCATTTGGGTGCGCACGATTTCCGGTTTCAAATCCCGGAGTTTGAGAATGTTGTATTGGCCTGCGCAGTACACCATGCCGTCGATGGGGCGTTGCACAGCTTCGCTCATTTGCTGGATGGCTGACTGAATGGTTTCGGGTTGGGCGAGGTCGCAGCACTGGATGTGATGCGTTTGCCCGGCTTGCTGCGCCATGCTGGCGAGGGTTTGTTTCAGTGTTTCTTCGTTGCGACCGACCAAGACGACGGAGGCGCCTTCGCTGGCCAGCTTGATGCAGGCGGCCTGACCGATGCCGGAAGAGGCGCCAGTGACGATATAGGTTTTGTCTTGCAGCGTCATGTCTGTTCAGGGGAATTATTCAAACGGGTGGAGGTAGCCTTCTTCAAAGCGGTCATCTTCGACCAGCAGAATCGGGCTAATGACGGCGGGGCGGATGTGGATGCTGGCAATACCCCAAGATAGACCGACACCGAAGGCACTAGTGAGCAGATGCAGCTCTTCGCGCGGGTCGTTATGGAAGGCATCCGAGATGGTTAGCGTCACAGAGGCACCATCGGTGTTGGCGTAGCGATCCAGCGACATGGGCACTTGTTCGTCCGTCAGTCCCAGCCGCTTGGTGATGGTGCGCACCACCTGTTTGTTGGCCTGATGCAGGATGAGACCGTCGTATTCCCCTGGTTGTTTGCCGGTTTTTTCGGCATACGCCTTGATGCTGTTGACGACACGGATGGTGGCGAAGCTGGTGATTTCCAGTCCGTCCATGTTGATGTCCCGGTAGAGTTCCGTGCCCTCGCGGTTCTTTGCCCGGGGGAAGCAGCGCCAAGCATTGCGGTAGCCGAGGAACGGGTTGTGCAGGTGTTTGTAGCCTGAACCATCGCTGAACAGGGCGACGGTGATTTCCGGCGCGGGGGCGTCGGTTCTTTCCAGAATGATGGCCGAAGTGCCTTCGCCGAACAGGAAGCGTTTGCAGTTCAGCAGGTGGTTCAGGTTGATGTAGCCTGACCAGTGCGTGTCGCCAATGACCAGCAGGATGCGGCGCATCTGCGGCTGTTGCAACAGCGCGGCGCATGTGGCGAGGCTGAACGGGAAGCTGGAGCAGCCCAGCGTGATGTCATAGGCCAGCACGTCTTCGCGCATCCCAAGCCGGTAGTGCAGCAAAAAGGCGTTGCCGGTGGAGGGGTTAAAGTCGGGTGTTTGCGAGGCGAAGATGACGCCGTCGAGATCGGCAGCGGTGAGCGAACACATTTCCAGCGCCTTGCGGGCGGCAGCATAGCCGGTATCCACGCAGGTTTGCTCGGTGATGGAGATGTGACGTGACTGCACGCCAATCTGCTTGATGTAGGTTTTGAACTGGCGGTCATTTACGGCATCTTCCGGCGGCGTGATGCACTGCCGGTGCGCAGGCACGGCAGTGACCAGGGAGGCGATGCGGATGTTGTCGTACTTCAGGTAAGGCATGGGAAGACTCCGTGCGTCGTCGTGCGAGGGTTATTTTTCCATGGTGTCGAGGATGTCCTGCACGGTCTTGAAGGCGCGAACCTGTGGCCCCGGGATGGTCTTGCCGAAGTCATCGGCCATCATCACCACGTAAGAGAGCGCAGCGAGCGAATCCCATTCTTCAATGTCTTCCAGCGCCATTTCCGGGCGCAGCGTGCCTTCGTCCAGATCCATGATCTCTTCGAGTTTGGCGAGTTTTTCCTTGATGTCCATGATGTTTCTCCTTTCGGTGAATGATGAATCTTGCAAATGATAGTACCAATCAGGCTTTGCCGGTTAGCGACCAGTTGCGCATGAAGCGTTTATACAGGATTTCCAGTTTGTGGGTCTGGAGTTCGTAATTCATGAGGCAGGAAGCGCGCATCCGCTCGCGCATGGTCTCGCGCAATTCCTTGAGGCGGTTGCGGTTCTGGTTCAGGGTTTGTACCTTCTGGATGTATTCCTCGGGGCTGTGGGCGACGAGTTCATCTTGCAGGCCGAGGTCGGTGAGAATGTCGCGCCCGGAGGAAACGGAGTTGGTCGGGTCATACAGCGTGATAGTGGGTACGCCCGCCCAGGCGGCGTGCAGGGTGGTGGTGCCGCCGTTGTAGGGCCAGGGGTCGAGGTTGATGTCGATGAGGTCAAACAGTTTCAGGTATTTGGCCAGCGGCTGGCGTTCCACGAAGACGAGGCGTTCGGCAAAGTTTTGCTCGCCCGCCAGATTGAGGGTGGCGACGATTTTTTGCTGGAACAGGGGCTGCGAAGCATCCTTGGTGACGATGATGAGGACGGTATCGGGCAGCGCATTGAGCAGGTGCGCC
>JAFZMK010000055.1 GCA_017553285.1 Rhodocyclaceae bacterium | reverse complement strand
GCCCGCACACGAAGCCGATCTCCGCTTGCCGAACGTCTGCTTGCAGCAGGTGCCAAGGTCAACGTTGCCGCCCACGCCGGCTGGACGCCACTACTGCTTGCCTCCACCGGGCAGAACCGCAGGCGGACGGTCGAACTTCTGCTGGGTGCTGGTGCTGACCCAAACGCTGCCAACCGCAAAGGGGAAACGGCACTCATGTATGCTGCGCAGTATGGGTGCGTCCATATGTCAAAAATCCTGCTCACCGCTGGTGCGGATGCGGAAGCGACGGACGCTGAAGGGAATAGCGCCATGCAACTGGCGCGGAAATGGAACCGTACCGGAATCATCCGGGTGCTGCGCGACTTCGCATTCCTGCGCGCTGCGGCAGCCGGGCAGATTGCCGAAATGCAGGCGGCGCTGGAGGCTGGTGCGTGCATAAAAGTGCGCGACGCAAGCGGCGCTACCGCGCTGCGCCTCGCCACCGAGCACGGACATAGCGCCGCCGCACACTGGCTGCTGGAGCGAGGCGTCCATATCAGCAAACTTGACCGCGAAGGCATCGCCGCCCTCATGCACGCCGCACGGCAAGGCGATGAAAAACTGGTGCGTCGCTTGCTTGGCAACACCAACCGCCCCGAAGCTGCCAACGGCTATGAAACCGCCCTGGACTTGGCAGAACGCGGCGGGCACAGTGCCTGCGTTCGCTTGCTGCGAGAAGCCATCCTGCGCCGCGCTGCACGGCAGGGCGACGTGCCCGCGCTGCGCCGTGCGATGGAGGCGGGGGCAGACATCAACGCCGCTGACAGCTACGGCTGGACGGCGCTCATGCACGCTGCCCGCCGGGGGTACGACGATGTTGTGCAAGTGCTTGCCGAGGCCGGGGCGCACCTTAACCGTTGCAATGCCAAGTGGTGCACAGCGCTGGATATAGCCCGGAAAAACGGGCATGGAGAAACCGCGCAGATTTTGCGCGATGCCATTCTTGTCAAAGCGGTCAGGGCGGGTGTGTGCCGCTCTGTAGAGCGTGCGCTGAATGCTGGTGCAGATGCCAACGCAAAAAGCAAAGGTCTCAGTGCGCTGGAATGGGCTGCCCAATTGGGGCGCAACACCGTCCTCCGTCTGTTGCTTGACGCAGGGGCGCAAGACATTTCCGCTGCCCTGCACACGGCGAAAAGCAGCGGGCAACATGGTGCCGCGCGCATTTTGTTGGGGGAAATGCTGTTGCGCGCCGCTGCCAGCGGGCAGATGCGTGAAGTCCAATTGGCGCTGGATGCGGGCGCATCGCCAAACGCCGCCAACCGCAATGCGCAAAGCGTCCTGACACTCGCGCTAAAAAACAGGCACAGCAAAATGGTTGCGGCCCTGCTGGAATACGGTGCGGATGCCAACGCGCGCGACGCACAGGGAAACACCGCCCTTGCCCTTGCCGCCGCTGCGGGGGACGTGGAGAGCATTCGCCTTTTGCTCGCCCACGGTGCCAAAGTGCGCATTCCTGCGCAGGGCGAACAAAGCGCATTGCGTGCCGCTGAACAAGCGGGGCACAGCGCCGCTGCGCATTTGCTGCGGCAAGCCACGCTGCGAACTGCGGCGCGCTGCGGCGATGTGGCGTGCATTGCCAAAATGATTGCGCTGGGCGCGGACGTCAACGCCGCAGACGGCTACGGCTGGACGCCGCTTTTGCACGCCATACAAAAAGAGCAAGTGCCGGCGGTCGAACACTTGATTGCGGTTGGCGCAAACGTCAATGCCAGCACGCCAACTGGCGCAACGCCCCTGATG
>JAFZMK010000321.1 GCA_017553285.1 Rhodocyclaceae bacterium | reverse complement strand
TGCACGGCAGCAAGCGCCTTTTGCATATCCATCCCTTTTTTCGGCTGTACGCGATCCATAATGTCTGCCAGAATTTCCAGCGATGTTTGCTGCGGCGTGCGCAGCGACATGGCGCTGCTGATGTAAGTGGGCGTGTATTGCGGAAAATAATCGTTATGCATCGCCTGCTTCCTCCTCGTCGTCATACACGGGCGGGGTGACAATGTTTAGCGCATAGCCCTCTTTGCCAAACTCGCAGCGGTGCAGCAGCATTTGCGGGATTTTTTGCAGCCGGATGCAGGCGTGCGCCCTGTCCAGACCGGCGTCAAACGAACGGCAGGCGATGAGCAGGTGTTCGCCGTCTGTCATCGTGCTGCGGATGGAATCCAGAAAGGCGTGGTTCACATGCCGCGTGGTGACAAACAAATAGCTGTGTTCGCTGCCTTTGGCCTGTTTCCAGAACACGGCGCTGTCTGGCTGATATGTGAAACCCTCATGCAGCGCCACGGCAGCGGCGAGCATGTGCGCGTCATAATCTGGATTGATAACGGCTTCGCCAAACGCATCTTCGTTAATCAGCGTGGGTGCCAGCTCATAAAAACGGTAGCCGCCGCCGCTCTGCCAGCCCACGGCTTTTGTGATGCCGCCTGCATCCTCGCCCGCTATCACCTTGTCCAGCCGCAGCTTGCAGTGCGTGTAGGCGTGCGCGCCCATTTCTATGCCGATATAGCGCCGCCCCATTTTATGCGCTACCGCTGCCGTTGTTCCGGATCCAAGAAAGCTGTCAAGAACCAAGTCGCACGGATTTGTGGCGATATGAATAATTCGTTCTATCAGGCGTTCCGGTTTTGGAGTATCAAAGGAAACTTCACTTCCAAACAGAAGATTTACTTCGTTTTTGGATTGTCCAGTATGCCCTACTTCGTCTTGTGGCCACCATGTCCAAGGGACAATCCCCTTTGCGTCAGAGAGAAATTGCTTTCTCCGAGGCACGCCTTTTCCATCTGTGCCAAAAGTAATACGCTTCTCAGCTAATGCCTTCTTGTATTCGCTCTCAATAATTTTCCAGCAATTTCCGGCAGGGGGGCAGTGTATTGTTCCATCAGGGGCAACAATTTCATACATTTGGTTTGGTCGATAGCCTTGCGCCAATAATGAAACGGATTGCCACGAACCACGCGGGTCATTATCTGGATTCTTGTATAACTTCTTTTGTTTTTCAGTCAGCGGGAGATAATTTCGAGTTTTCTTGAATCTCTCTTTATCAATCACATAAATGAGAATATATTCGTGGGAGTCTCCGATAGATTCTCGGTTTTCTCTGGAATAGCGTTTTTGCCAAACTACAGAGGCAAGAAAGTGACTTCTGCCAAATACCTCATCGCACAGAACTTTCAAATAATCTCGTTCGTCGTCGTCAATACTAATCCAGATACTTCCGTCCTCTGACAAAAGCCGCCAGAGAATTTCAAGGCGGGGGCGCATCAGGTTCAGCCATTGGCTGTGTTCCAGATTGTCATCGTACTGTTCAAATGCGCTCCCCGTGTTATACGGCGGGTCGATATAGATGCACTTTACCTGTCCTGCGTATTTGCGTTCCAACGCTTTCAATGCCAGCAGGTTGTCGCCGTGAATGAGCATGTTTTGTGTGGCGGGGTCGGCGGCGCAGTTGGATCGGGCGGCGTCTTCTATCAAGATGCGAGGCTCCGCGCGGATGGGTTCATCTTTGCCGACCCAGGTCAGTTCCAGTTTGTTCGCCATGATTTTCTTCCCTTTTTAGCGGCAAAAGCGCCCGGCAATGCGTGCATGAAAAAGCGGGGCGAATTTTACACGCGGAGAGTGAAAAACCAGCGGGCGGATGCGTGGGGCGGTGTCGTTCTTTGCCTGCAACGCCGCCCGGCTTCCAGCACGGCGGCGGCAGACATGGAGGCGACCCCGGCAATGCTGGCGCCGACTACCCAGGCTTCTATCTGCGGCGTCATGGCGCGTGCCTCGCTGCGCCGGTGCGCGCGAGAAATTGCACCACAGCCTGTGCGACCGCTTCGGGGCGGCTGTGGTGCATGTTGTGGCCGCAGGCGGGCAGGCGCACTTCTTCAAAATCGCGAAAACACGCGGTGGCTTCGCGGTATTGCGCGTCGTCCAGCTTCAGCACGTTGCGCCGCCATTGTGGGTCTTCCTGCACAATCCACAGCACCGGCGCGCACACTTGCCGCCAGTAGGCGTGCGCTTCTGCGGCGCGGTAGAGCGCGGGGTTGAAATAGCGGTGGGCGGCGTCCATCGCCAGATGCACTTGACCATCGT
>JAFZMK010000320.1 GCA_017553285.1 Rhodocyclaceae bacterium | reverse complement strand
TGCAAAACGCCGCCCAGGCCATCGCGGTGGCCGCCAGCCCGCTGGTGTTCAACAATGAAACCATCGCCATCCCCGCCATTGTGTATGCGCTGATGATGAACGTGATTTTGCTGCCCTACGTCGCCGTGCTGGCGCGGCGCGCGGTGGATTGAAAGGAGTGGCTACGCTGCCTTTTGCAGCATGAAGTCCACGTGCACCGCTTCATAGGGGAAGTGCAGTTTGCCGTCGGCGGTTTTTTCGACCAGTCCGCACAGTACCAACGCTTGCGCGTCGGAATGTACGCCTTTGACATCGCGCCCGATGCGCCGCGCCAGTTCGCGCACACCCAGCGGCTCCGCGCCAGTGAGCGCGTTGAGCAAACGCCAGCGCCCGGGTGTGAGCGTGCGCGCCATTGCTTCTGCCGACGGGAAGGTGTAGCGGGGCGTGGCATCGGGCGTGCCGGTTTCCACAGCAGCCAGCAACGCGCGGCGCGTGTCCTCGATGCTGCCGATGGTGATAGTCAGGACGGTTGTATCCATAGCTTGCTTGCTTCCGTTTTTGCCACCAGCGACCAAAAATCATCCAGCAGCGCATCCAGTGTGGAAAAGCGGTAGGGCACTTCTTGTCCGTGCAGGTGATAGTGGTCTCCCTTGCCCCGCTCATTGTCGAAACGCAGCACGCACTGCCCGTCAGCAACATACGCCAGCCGGTACTTGTACGGATGCACAGACGGCGCAACAGGCACGCTTACCTGCCAAATCACGATTTCGGCAAAGCGGCGTTCGTCAATGTACTGCCGCTGTTTGTAAATAAGCCGCGCGTTCATGTTGTAAATTATACAACGCGCCACAAAAGAAAAGCCCCACGCTGGTGGGCGTGGGGCGCAATGGAGTGTGAGGAGACAGGCGCGCCTGTCTTGGCGGAAACGGAGGGATTCGAACCCTCGATACCGGTTTATGCCGGTATGCTCCCTTAGCAGGGGAGTGCCTTCGACCTCTCGGCCACGTTTCCTGATTCGGACCGGGTTCCCTGAAACCCTTGCGGATGGTGGGCGGTACTGGGATCGAACCAGTGACCCCTGCCGTGTGAAGGCAGTGCTCTACCGCTGAGCTAACCGCCCGTCCGAAAGAGGCAGGATTGTATGTTGGCAGGCGAGTTTGCGTCAACACACAGCCGCTGCAAAACAATGCGGCAGCGCGTGGGCTGCCGCATCGTGTGGGGGCGAAGGCCTCAGTTCGCGGCGGGCGCGGCTTCGGCTTCGGCGGGCTGGGCGGCACCGGCTTCGGCCATGCGTGCGAGCGCGTCCATCACGCCTATCGAGGCTTTTTCCATTTCGGCTACGGCATCGTTCATGGCGCGGTCATCGCCGGCGGCGTGCGCGCGCAGGGCTTTCAGCGCGCTGTTGTGCACCAGGGCGTGCGGCGCTTCGATATCGCGATAACCCGGCAGGTTGCCATAGTGTTGCTTGCCTTCGCCGCTGTACCATTTGCCCAGACGGCAATCGGTGTGCGCGGCGAACTTGCTTTCTTCCTCATCGGTAATGCCCAGCAGCACTTGATAGACGCGGAATTTGTAGATCAGGTGGTCGACTTTCGCCAGTTCGCAGAAACCGCTCAGGGCACGGACTTCGGCGGCTTTTTCGATTTTGGTAAACATGTTGACCAGACTGCCCATGCTTTCGGCAGCCGTCTGGCCGCTGTGGCTGGAATCGGAAGCGCGCTCTGCCAGTTTGTTCATTTCGTCGCGGCTGGCGGCGCTGTCGGTGCGAATCAGGTGCACCAGCGAGGCAATTTCTGAGGTGGCGTTGGCGGTGCGCTCTGCCAGTTTGCGCACTTCGTCGGCAACCACGGCAAAGCCGCGACCCGCCTCGCCCGCGCGGGCGGCTTCAATGGCGGCGTTCAAGGCCAGCAGGTTGGTCTGGTCGGCAATATCCTTAATCAGTTGCAAGATGCCGCCGACTTGTTGCGCGCGTTCATCGAGCTTGCCGACCTTGGTGGCGGCGCTGGAAGAATCTTCTGCCAATTGCGCCAGCGAAACCGCGATGCCGTCAATGGCGCTGCCGTTTTCGCGGCTGATCTGGCCAGCTTCGGCGGCGCGCGTCTGGGCATCTTTCATGTTGTTGGCAAGGGCTGCCAGCGAGCCTTGCGTGCCTGCCTGCGATTGCGCAAACATCGCCAGATGGCCGAGCAGCTCTGTCTGGCCCTGGTTGCCGGCGCTGTGTTCGTGCGCGTGTTTTTCGGCCTCTTCAGCACGCGCGAGCGCGTCTTTGAGCTGGGCGTTTTTGCGTTCCAGCTCGGAACGTAGCCTGAGGATTTCTTGAGAATGGTCGTTGTCTTTATGGCCGAACAGCATGATGGTTTCTCCAGCGAGGCAAATTTGTCAGAAAACGCCCTGAGCCGGCTTCCGGCGGCAAAGGCGCACCTACAACCTTACAAAGTGCGTGCAATTCTACCTGAAGCCTTGCACGAACAAACAGCACAATAGACGGCTAATTCGGTATTTTTTCACGCGATTTGCGCATTCGCGC
>JAFZMK010000319.1 GCA_017553285.1 Rhodocyclaceae bacterium | reverse complement strand
CCAATCAGCGCGGGGGGCCGTTGGGTTTGGTGCGGCCTTTGCTGCCTTTGCGTTGGGTGATGTCTTGCACCTGGTCGAGTTTGCTGGTGGCGTTGAAGGCGTCCGCAGGCAGCGGCGGGCCGAAGAGGTAGCCTTGAAAGAGGGTGCAGCCGTGGCGGGCGAGGACTTCGAGGTGTTCGCCGGTTTCCACGCCTTCGGCGATGACGTTTAGCCCCAAGTTGCGCCCCAGGGCGACGATGGTGCGCACGATGACTTCGTCGCTGGGGTCGGTGAGGATGTCGCGCACGAAACTCTGGTCAATCTTGAGTTGGTCGAGCGGCAGGCGCTTGAGGTAGGAGAGCGAGGAATACCCCGTGCCGAAGTCGTCCAGCGCAAAACCGATGCCGTGCTCTTTGAGCGTGCGGATGATGTGGATGGCTTGTTCGATGTCGTCGACGAGCAGGCTCTCGGTCAGTTCGAGTTTGAGCCGTTCGGGCGGCACGCTGTAGTGGGTGACGGCGTCGAGCACGTGGTCGATGAAGTCGGGGTGGTGGAATTGCAGGGCGCTGACGTTGACGGCGAGCGTGATGTGCCGCGTGCTGGCCTGGTGACGCCAGTCGCGAATCTGGCGACAGGCGGTGCGCAAGACCCAGTTGCCGATTTCGACGATGAGACCGGTTTCTTCGGCAATGGGGATGAAGGTGGCAGGCGAGACCATGCCGTGTTCGGGGTGCGGCCAGCGCAGCAGGGCTTCGGCGCCGAATACTTGACCGTCCAGATCGACCTGCGGTTGATAGTAGAGACGGAATTGGTCGACGGCGAGCGCGTAGCGCAAATCACTGGCGAGCCGGTTGCGGGCGTCGAAGGCGGCCTGCATTTCGGCGGTGAAGAAGGAGGAGGTGTTGCCGCCGCCGTCTTTGGAACGTTGCAGGGCAAGGCCGATGCGCTTGAAGAGGTCGTCGACGTTGCAACTGCCGTCGCCCGTGGTGAAGAGCGTGGCGCCCAGACTGGCGGTGATGTGGCAGGTCTGGTGCTTGATGTGCAGGGGCTGGGCAAGCGCGCTGCGGATGTTGGTGGCGATGAGTTCGGCGTATTCCTGCGCGGAGTCGTGGTCGGCACCGAGTTCTTGCAGCAGGACGACAAATTCGTCGCCACCGATGCGGGCGACAATGTCGTGCGGGCGGACGTTGTCGAGAATGCGCTGGGCGGCGTGCTGGATGATGCTGTCGCCGGTGTCGTGGCCGAGGGTGTCGTTGACGCGCTTGAAGCGGTCGATGTCGACAAAGAGCAGGGCGTAGTTGGGATAGCCTGCGTGGGGGTGCTCGAGCAGCGTGTGCAGCTTTTCAATGAGCATGACGCGCGAGGGCAGGCTGGTGATGGGGTCGTAGGCGGCCAGCGCGTAGGCGGAGGTTTCTTCGGCTTCGGGCGCGCAGTAGAGGTAGTCGTTGCTGGAGAAGGTGCAGCGGAAGAGCAGGGCGTCGCGGTTTTCGGGGTCGGGCGCGGTCTGGATGGTTGTCCATGCGCACGTCGTTTGACCGTTGGCACACAGCAGGGTGGCTTCGCCTTGCCAGGTGCCGTAGCGGGTGACGCAGTCCCAGATGCCTTGCAGGAATTCTTCGCTTTGGCTGGCGCGGTCGAAGAGCTGGAAGGGTTCGTTCAGCAACGCCTCGGCGGGGTAGCCGGTGAGTTCGGTGAGGGCGGCGGAGACGCTGCGGATGCGCAAATCTTGCGAGAGCAGGAGGGTGGCTTCTTCCGCCTGCGCGCCTTCGCGCGAGGCGGGCGAGGCGGCGTGGAGGGTGACGAGGTATTTTTCGGGTGCTTCGTCTTCTTCCGGCAGCAGGCTGATGTGTACGTCGTAGTCTTGCCCGCTGCTGGCGGTGTAGGGGAAGTGGGCGTCCAGCCCTTGTGTGCGCACGTTTTCCAGATGGGCGGAGAGTTGCCGGGCAAACTCGAACTGAAAGACCTTGCGGTAGTCGCGCTGGCGCAGGCAGGCGGGCGGGTGCTGGATGAGGATGTCTTCAGGGGCAAGCAGGTAGCTGTCTTCAATGCGGTCGCGCGCGTCAATGAACAGGGCGGAGGTCTCGCCGTGGTCCAGCACGCTGGCAAGACAGCGCTGCATTTCGCGCAGTTCGATGCGGTTGCGCCGCGCGGCAAGCAAGACGCCACAGGCGTTCAGCAGCGGGCGCAGGACGTCGGCAAAATCGCCGTTGTAGCCTTGCGGGTGGTTGGCGAGGACGACGAAGGCGAGCATGTCGCGCCCGCTGAAAATGGGCAGACAGGCGTAGGCGCTGAGGAAGGCGCTGCATGGCGCCAGTTCGGGGTTGCGCTCGGGGTGGTTGTCGATGACCGGCTTGCTGTCGTTGAGCGTGGGCTGGTAGAGGGCGGTGAGCGATTGGAAGCCGTGACCGGTTTCCGGGTCTTCGATTTCGGCGATGAAGGTGTCGCTCCAGAAGGCGTGAATCAGCCCTTGCGCGGAGCCGTGCTCGGGCGAGCCGGGTTCGCCCAGAAAGCCCATCGGCGATTCGGTGGCTTCAAGCATGATTTGCAAGATGGCACTGAAGCAGTCGGGCAGCGGCAGGTCGATGAGGTGGTCGTCTTGCAGTACGCTGACGGCTTCGAGCAGACGCTCGGTTTGCCGCCGGTGGCTGATGTCGCGAAACACGCGCACGTAGTGGCGGGGCTGACCGTCGCTGTCGACGACCGGGGTGACTTCGCATTGGGCGTAAAACGTGTTGCCGTCCTTGCGGCGGTGGATTTGTTCGTTGTGCCGCCGGGGCAGGTTCAGACGCGGACGGCGGGCAGGATGCGCCGCGCTGCCGGGCGTGGGCGGTACTTCGCCGGTGATGGTGGCCATCGGCTGACCGATGAGGTCTTGAATGTTGTAGCCGGTGAGCCGCGAAAAAGCGGGGTTCGCCCATTGCAGGACTTCGTTTTCGTCGGTGATGACAATGGCTGCCGGGGCGCTGGAGAGCGCCAGTTCGCGCTGGCGCAGGCGCGCTTCAATCTGCGCGCGGGCGAAGGCGTGGCGAATGGCACCGGCCAGTTCGCGGCGGTCGAAGTGGTCGCGCAGCAGGGTGTCTTGCGCGCCGGCTTCCAGCGCGGCGAAACGCTCGCCCCGGCTGACCACGGCAATCACCGGCGTGGCGGGAAATTGCAGTTTCAGCGTGCGCACCGCGCCAATGCCTTCGGCATCGGGCAGGACAAGGTCGATGAGGATGACATCGGCTGCGCTGCCCTTGTATTGACTGGCTGCTTGCAGCGAGCAGACGACTTCGACCTGAAAACTGGACAAGTCGTGTTTCTCGCGCACGATGCTTTGCGCCGAAGTGGCGACCTGGGCGCGGTCTGCCGCTTCGATGACGAGAATGGACAGGGCTGGCCGGGCGGGTTTTTTCATGGCGCGGCTCATCGGGTAATGGGTTTGTAGCGGATGCGGCGGGGACGGGCGTCTTCACCGAGACGCGCTTTTTTGTCCGCCTCGTATTCCTGATAGTTGCCGGCAAAGAACGTCCATTGCGAATCGCCTTCGGCAGCGAGGATGTGGGTGCAGATGCGGTCGAGGAACCAGCGGTCGTGACTGATGACCAGCGCGCAGCCGGAAAATTCCAGCAGCGCGTCTTCGAGTGCGCGCAGCGTCTCTACGTCCAGGTCGTTGGAAGGTTCGTCGAGCAGCAGCACGTTGCCGCCAGCAATGAGGGTTTTTGCCAGATGCAGCCGCCCGCGCTCGCCGCCGGAGAGCGTGCCGACACGCTTTTGCTGGTCGCCGCCCTTGAAGTTGAAACGGCCAATGTAGGCGCGCGAGGCGATTTCAAACTTGCCGACGGTGAGTACATCCTGCCCGCCGGCGATGGCTTCAAAGACGGTTTGCTCGTCCGGCAGCCCTTCGCGCGATTGGTCGACGGCGACCAGCTTGACCGTGGGGCCGATGGTGACCGTGCCCGCGTCGGGCTGTTCCAGCCCGCGCAACAGGCGAAACAGCGTGCTTTTGCCCGCACCGTTCGGGCCGATGATGCCGACGATGGCACCGGGCGGGATGGTGAAGCTGACCGAGTCCATCAGCAGTTTGTCGCCAAAGGCTTTGCTGACGCCGTCAAATTCGATGACCTTGTCGCCGAGGCGCTCACCGGGCGGGATGAAGATTTCCTGCGTTTCGTTGCGGCGCTGGTATTCGACGCTGGCCATTTCTTCCACCCGCGCCAGGCGCGCGCGCGACTTGGCTTGCCGCGCCTTGGGATTGGCGCGCGCCCATTCGAGTTCGGTTTTCAGCGCCTTGAGGTGCGCGGCTTCCTGCTTGGCTTCCTGTTCCAGACGGGCGCTTTTTTGTTCCAGCCACGAGGCGTAATTGCCTTTCCAGGGAATGCCGTGACCACGGTCCAGTTCGAGAATCCATTCGGCGGCGTTGTCGAGAAAATAGCGGTCGTGCGTGACGGCGACCACGGTGCCGGGAAAGCGGGTGAGGAATTGTTCCAGCCATTCGACAGATTCGGCATCCAGATGGTTGGTGGGTTCGTCCAGCAAGAGCATGTCCGGCTTGGAGAGCAACAGACGGGCAAGGGCGACGCGGCGGCGTTCGCCGCCAGAGAGGTGACCAATGCGCGCTTCCCACGGCGGCAGGCGCAGCGCGTCGGCGGCGATTTCCATCTGGTTTTCGATGTCGGCACCGGCGGTGGCGATGAGGTTTTCGTATTTCGCCTGTTCTTCGGCGAGTTTGTCGAAATCGGCATCCGGCTCGGCATAGGCGGCGTAGATGCGTTCGAGTTCGGTGCGCGCCTGCATGATTTCGCCCAGCGCGGATTCGACTTCTTCGCGCACGGTCTTGTCGGCATCCAGTTGCGGCTCTTGCGGCAGATAGCCGATTTTCAGGTTCGGCTGCCATTGCACTTCGCCGTCAAATTCGCGCTCCACACCGGCCATGATTTTGAGCACGGTGGATTTCCCTGCGCCGTTCAGCCCCAGCAGACCAATCTTGGCACCCGGGAAAAAAGACAGGGAAATGTCTTTGATGATTTCGCGGCGCGGCGGCACAATTTTGCTCACCCGCAGCATGGACATGACGTATTGACTCATGGCACGACAATCAGGAAATATCCGCAATCCGGGGGCGTATTGTACATGCGCGGCGCGCGCCGGATACAGGCAAAAACACGGATTATCGGGCGGATTGTTGGGCGGACGATTGACATAGCGGCGCGCTTGGGCGACATTGCCACGATTGTGCGCTGCGGCTCGTGTGCGCGGCGCGTTCGTGAGTACCGGAACGGAGGCAGGCGATGAGCGCCGAAATTGTGAAAAACACTGTGGTGACGCTGAAATACACCGTCCATGACGGCAGCGGCGAGCTGATTGACGACGGGCGCGAGCCGCTGGTCTATCTGCATGGCGGCTACGACGGCATTTTTCCGAAACTGGAAGAAACCCTGCACGGGCACAAACAGGGCGAACAGCTCACCGTGCGCCTGCAACCGCACGAAGCCTTTGGCGACTATGACGAAGAGCTGGTGCTGCTCGAAGACATCGACCAGTTCCCCGAAGACATCGAAGTGGGCATGAGCATCGAGCGCATCGGCGATGAAGAAGACGAGTTGTTCTACATCACCGACATTGCCGACGACAAAGTGGTCATCGACGGCAACCACCCGCTGGCGGGGCGGCTGCTGGTCTTTGACATCACCATCGAGGCGGTGCGCCCTGCCACCGAAGCAGAATTGCAGGCCGGTGAGCCGCACGGTGCGCACGCCTGCGGCTGTGGGTGCGAACATCATCACGAGCACGAACACGGCGGCGGGCACGACCATTGCGGTTGCGACGGCGAGGGCGGCTGCGGCTGCGAACACTGAAAAGCCGCGCATGGGCGCGCCACGCGCGCCAAGAGTGGTTACAATCGCGTTTTTTCGCAGCCTGTCGGCGGGCGAGCCGACAGCAAGATTCACCACAGGAAGGAGTTGCACGAATGGCTACCAGCAGCAAAAACGTCAAACCCGGAACTTCTACGGTCAAAGTGGCCGCGCCCCGCAAGGTAACGCCCGTGCGCAAGGCACCCGCGCGTCAGCCGTCGGCGCGCCGTCGCACCGTCGATGGCGATATTTCGCCGAACCTCTCGCCCGGCGGGATTGAAAACTACGAAATCATGCAGGCCACGCAAGGTGCCAGCCAGGCCAAGGGCGCGGCGGTGAAAGACGTTATCGCGCGCGATACCAAGGCGGGCAGCATCGAAAAACTGGTCTCGCACATCGGCGCCATCATGGAAGGCGCGTCCCCCGATGACCGCGCCGCGCTGCGCAAGGCCATCTTCCAGGAAGAACTGGCGGCGACGGTGAAAAGCGGCGTCAAGGCCGATGATGAGCTGGCCGCCAACTGGCGCAAGGGGGCGTATCCGTATCGCAACCTGATGTCGCGCAAAAATTACGAAAAGCAAAAATACCGCTTGCAGGTCGAACTGCTGAAAATGCAAAAATGGGTGAAAGAAACCGGCCAGAAAGTGGTGATTCTGTTTGAAGGGCGCGATGCCGCTGGCAAGGGCGGCACCATCAAGCGTTTCATGGAACACCTGAACCCGCGCGGCGCGAAAGTCATCGCCCTGGAAAAACCCACCGAGACCGAACGCGGCCAGTGGTACTTCCAGCGTTACATCCAGCATTTGCCCACCAATGGCGAAATCGTGATGTTCGACCGTTCGTGGTACAACCGCGCCGGCGTCGAGCGCGTAATGGGCTTTTGCACGGACGAAGAGTATTCCGAGTTTCTGCGTCAGGCGCCGGAATTTGAGCGCAATCTGGTGCGCAGCGGCATTCATCTCATCAAGTTCTGGTTCTCGGTCAGCCGTGGCGAGCAGCGCCGCCGCTTCAAGGAACGCGAAGCGCACCCGCTCAAACAGTGGAAACTCAGCCCGGTCGATCTGGCTTCGCTGGACAAATGGGATGACTACACGCAGGCCAAGGAAGCGATGTTCTTCCACACTGACACGGCGGATGCGCCGTGGACGGTGATTAAATCGGACTGCAAAAAACGCGCGCGCCTCAACGCCATGCGCTACATCCTGCACAAAATGCCCTACGAGGACAAAAATCAGGACCGCATCGGGCCGATTGACCCGCTGCTCGTAGGCCGCGCCAGCGCGGTGCATGAAATCAACGAAAAATAAGGTTCTCAGGCACGATTCAACGCAGTTTTTCCCCCTACACGGGCGGCTCGCAAAGCGGGTCGCCCTTCGTCTTGTACAGAGAGGCAAACGTGACACAAGCGCACGCTACGGCGATGCAGGCCGTGCTGGAAATTCTTGATACCGAACTGGCTTTGGGCGGACGTGCGGCCAGCTTTACGGCGGACACACCACTGTTGGGCGCGCTGCCCGAACTCGATTCGATGGCGGTCATCGGGCTGATTAACGCCATGCAGGAACGTTTCGGGTTTTATATTGAGGATGACGAAATCGACGGCAGCGCCTTTGCCACTGTTGGCGCGATGGTGGACTTCGTCGAAAACAAACTGGCGCAGGGCTGAACGCGCCCGCGCCGTCTACAGCCCGTCTACAACAACAATTCGCGCACCGGCGGGTGAGACAAAAACGCCTGCGGGCTGGCGCTTGCCCCATACGCGCCCGATTGCAGCACGGCGACCAAATCGCCGACTGCGGCCTGCGGCAGCACCATGTTGTCGGCCAGAATATCCAGCGGCGTGCACAATGAGCCGACGATGCTGACGGCCTCTGTGGGCGCATCGGCTGCCATGCGCGTGGCGATGCGCACGGGATAGTTCTTGCGGATGACCTGCCCGAAATTGCCCGATGCCGCCAGATGCTGGTGCAGCCCGCCATCGCAGACCAGATACACCGTGCCGCGTGAAGTCTTGCGGTCAAGGACGCGGCAGACATACAGCCCCGCTTCGCCCACCAGATAGCGCCCCAGTTCCAGCACCAGTTGCGCCTGCGGCAGCGTGCGTGCGGCGCGCGCGGCCAGTTGCGCGAGGTTGTCGGCAATCGGGGCGAGGTTCAGCGCCGTCTCGCCGGGAAAATACGCAATGCCAAAACCGCCGCCGAGATTGCAGTGGCGCACCGGCGCGGGCGCGCACTCGGCGAGTTGTTCGATGAGCGCAAGCGTTGCCTGCTGCGCGGCGATGATGGCGTCGCTTTTCAGGTTTTGCGAACCAGCAAAGAGGTGGAAACCTTCAAACTGCAAACCTGCCGCGCCAATTTCGGTCAGCACTTCGGGGGCGGCTTCCGCGTCGATACCGAACGGGCGCGCGCCGCCGCCCATGCGCATTCCCGCGCCTTTGAGGGCGAAATCCGGATTGATGCGCAGCGCCACCCGCGCGCTCACGCCCAGTGATTGCTGCAATTCGGCCAGCAGCGCAATTTCGCGCCGCGATTCAATATTGACCCGCACCCCGGCTGCCACCGCCTGCCGTAGTTCTGCTGCCGTTTTGCCGGGGCCGGCAAAGCTCACTGTCTCCGGCGCGGCACCGGCATTGAGCGCGGTCAGCAGTTCGCCTGCCGAAGCCACGTCAAAGCCATCGACGAGCGTCGTCATGAAGGCGACCAGCGCCGGCATCGGGTTGGCCTTGATGGCGTAGTGCAGATGAATGGCAGGCGGCAGCGCCGCGCGCAACGCGGCAATGCGCGCGCCGATGGCGGCACGGCTGTAGACGTAGAACGGCGTGGCGCCTGCGCGCGCGGCAAGTTGCGAGACGGGCACGCCGTCGACGGCAAGCTGACCATCGCGCACGGAAAGAAAGTCGGGCAGGGCAAGGTGAGGGGAAGACATGGCAGGCGGCGAGTGTGACAAAGTTGGCAAAAAAACAACGAGTGCAGCGTTTATGCGACAATTATGCGCGCTGCATACGGGGAGACGCTGCATTTTGCAGATGTTCTAAAGAAGAAATACTATCATTTAGACGCAGCGGAAACTTGCGCAGATGGTACGCCAACTTTCCGCCTGGACACGGATTTTTCCGAATCAACCTGGAGAACATCATCATGCAAAAGAAACTCATCGCGCTGGCTGCTGCTTCTGCGTTTACCCTGCCTGCCATGGCGCAATCGTCGGTCATCGTCTATGGCCAGATGGATATTGGCGTCGCTTCCCTGCCTGATGGCGCGGGTCACGACGTCACCCATGTGGACTCCGCGCTGTGGACGGATTCTTACATTGGCGTGAAAGGCGCTGAAGACCTCGGCGGCGGTCTGAAAGCAGTGTTTCAGGTGGAAACCACGCTGGTCAATGATGACGAAACGGGTCTGGCGGGCGAAGGGCGCGACACTTTCGTCGGGCTGGCGGGCGGCTTCGGTACGCTGATTGCCGGTTATCTTTCCACGCCGCTCAACAACTGGCTGGCTGATTATGATGCCAACGGTTCCAACACCTTCCGCACCAGCAACGTCAATCTTGAGTGGGCGCTGGAAACGCGCGCGCCCAACACCATCGCCTATGCCACGCCGGAACTGGGCGGTTTTCAGGGCGTGCTGTTCTATTCCGTGGATGAAATCCGCGATGTCCCCGTCAATATCAAGAATGATGCCTACGGTGTCGGTCTGCGCTATGACAACGATGCGTTCAGCGCGATGTACACCTGGCACGCCGTCAATGATGTGGTCGATAACCACGCCGTCGGTCTGAGCTATGACTTCGGTGTCGCCCGCATCACTGGTAGCTACATTCTCAACACCTTTGAAGACTCCGCGATGGAAGACGAAAGCGGCTGGAACCTGGGCGTGGCTGTGCCGGTGGGCAATGGCACCATCAGCCTCGGCTATGGTCAGGAGTCTGACATTGGCGGCTTGCGCGACAACGATGCCAAGATTGCTTCCGTCGCCTATTCGTATGACCTGTCCAAGCGCACTTCGCTCTACGCCGGTTATCGCTATCAGAAATGGGAAGGCGCGGACAACACCAACGAATTCGCTCTCGGCATCGTGCACCGCTTCTGATTGCAGACGTTTGCCCCAAAACACAAAACGGACGCTCGCGAGCGTCCGTTTTTTTCGCCCGCACGCGGCGCAGCGGTCAATCTTGCGGCGCGTTTTCGTCCAGCAAGGCGGCACGCAGGGCGGGGCGGTCGATTTTGCCGTTGGCATTGCGCGGCAGCGGCGCAGCATACAGCGCAATGTGCGCCGGTTGCATCCAGGCGGGCAGGGTGGCGCGGCAGTGGGCGAGCAGTTGCGCGCTGACATTGTCCGCGCCGTCTTCGGCAGGCTGGACGGCAACCGCAATGCGCTGACCGAGCGCCGCATCCGGCAGCCCGAAGGCGGCGCATTCGCGCACCAGCGCGCTGGCGTAGAGCGCCTCTTCCACTTCGGCGGGGCTGACGCGATAGCCTGAAGTTTTAATCATCTCGTCCTCGCGGCCAATGAACCAGCAATAGCCTTCGGCATCCATGCGCACGGTGTCGCCGGAATAGACGGCGATTTCCCCGCGCGCGCTGCCTGCCAGCGCCGGTGGCAGCGGGCGAAAACGCTCGGCGCTGCGCGCGGCATCGTTCCAGTAGCCTTGCGCCACCAGCGGGCCGCGCTGCACCAGTTCGCCGGGTTCATCGGCGGCGCAGGGCGTGCCGTCCGCGCGCAGGACGAGAATTTCGGCATTGGGAATGGCGCGCCCCATGCTGTCGGGGCGGCGGTCGATTTCTTCCGGCGGCAGCCAGGTGGCGCGAAAGGCCTCGGTCAGCCCGTACATCAACACGGGGCGCGCGGGCGCAAGCCGCGCGCGCAGTTGTTGCACGACAGCGCGCGGCAGATGGCCGCCGGTGTTGGCGAAGTAGCGCAACGAGTGCGACGGCCAGTCCAGCCCCGCCAGTTGCATCCATAGCGGGGCGACAGCAGTCAGCCCGGTGACGCCGTGGCGGGCGCAGGCCAGCACGATGTCGCGCGGCAAAAGATAGTTGAGCAAAACGACACGCGCGCCGACGCTGAACGCCGTGGTCAGTTGCGAAAAACCGGCGTCAAACGACAAGGGCAAGGCGGCCAGCAAACAGTCGTCGGCGCGGTTTTCCAGATACTGCGCGACGCTGGCTGCGCCCGCAATCAGGTTGCGGTGCGAGAGCATCACGCCTTTGGGTCGCCCCGTGCTGCCCGAGGTATAGAGCAGCGCGGCCAAGTCGTTTTCGGTTTGCCCGGCGCAGGCGGGCGGCGCTTCTGCGGGCGCGGGATAGGCGCACAGCGCGCAGTGCGCGGGCAGGGCGGAGGCGGACGCGGGCGGTGCCGCATCGGTGAGCAACACTTGTTGCAGTTGCGTGCAAGCGGGCAATTCGGCGGCCAGCAGCGGCAGGCGCGCCGCACTGGTGACCAGCACCGCCGCGCCGCTGTCTTGCAGAATGTGGCGCACCTGCGCGGGCTTGAGCAGCGGATTGATGGGCACGAACACCGCGCCCGCCTGACTGGCGGCAAAACAGGCGGCGACCGCCTGCGGGCATTTTTCCAGCCAGATGGCAATGCGTGCGCCGCGTTCCAGCCCGGCGCGCAGCCAGTGCGCGGCCAGCGCATCGCACTGCGCGCACAATTCGGCGTAGTTCAGCGTGGTCTTGCCGGAAATCAGCGCCGCCGCCTGCGGCGTGCGCTGTGCTGCCTGTTGCGGCAAGTGGTGCAGCAGGAAAGGCGCAAAGGCGCTCATTGCCCGTGAATCATGGTGCCGACGCCGTGGTCGGTGAGAATTTCCAGCAGCAAACAATGCGGCACGCGCCCGTCGATGATATGCACGGAATTGACCCCATTGCGCGCCGCATCCAGCGCCGAACCAATCTTCGGCAACATGCCGCCGGAGAGTGTGCCGTCTGCCACCAGCGCATCAATTTCCGCCGGTGTCAGTCCGGTGAGCAGTTTGCCCTCGCGGTCGAGCACCCCGGCGGTGTTGGTGAGCAGCACGAGTTTTTCCGCGCGCAGGGTCTCGGCAATTTTGCCCGCGACCACGTCGGCGTTGATGTTGTAGGTCTCGCCATTTTTGCCCACGCCGATGGGCGCGATGACCGGAATGAAATCGCCCTGATACAAAAACGTCAGCACCGTGGGGTCGACCTGCGTGATTTCGCCCACATGCCCAATGTCAATCAAATCGCCCGCCGGGCCGTTTTGCACCTTCAGCTTGTGGGCGCGGATAAAGCGCGCATCCTTGCCGGTCAGCCCCACGGCCTTGCCGCCGTGCTGGTTGATGAGGTTCACAATTTCCTTGTTGACCTGCCCGCCGAGCACCATTTCGACCACTTCCATGGTCTCGGCATCGGTCACGCGCATCCCCTGCACGAACTCGCCTTTTTTGCCCACGCGGGTGAGCAGTTGCTCAATCTGCGGGCCGCCGCCGTGCACGACGATGGGGTTCAGTCCCACGAGCTTGAGCAGCACCACATCGCTGGCAAAGGAAGACTTCAGCGCGGCATCGGTCATGGCGTTGCCGCCGTATTTGATGACAATCGTCTTGCCGCTGAATTTCTGGATATAGGGCAGCGCCTCGGCCAGAATTTTGGCCTTGCGCGCAGGGGAAACGACGGTGTTGGGCATGATGGTCTCGTCTTTGTAAAGGAAAGGGCGCGATTGTAGCGCGCTGCCCCGATGGTCGGTATCATCGGGCGCTTTTTGACGCACACTCCGCACACCATGAACAAGGCATTCGTCAAGGAAAGCGACCACGAAGACGACGAAGACGGCGGCGACGGCAACGCGCCCGCGCTGCCCGCTGGCAGCAAAAACTACATGACGCGCAAAGGCTACGAAGCCCTGCTGCGCGAACTCGACCAACTGGTGCGCGTCGAGCGCCCGAAGCTGGTCGAAGTCGTCGCCTGGGCTGCCGGTAATGGCGACCGCTCGGAAAACGGCGATTACATTTACGGCAAGAAAAAACTGCGCGAAATGGACCGCCGCATCCGTTTCCTCACCAAGCGCACCGCAAACGCCGAAGTCGTCGACCCGGAGCGTCAGCAAGGCGTCGAACAAGTCTTTTTCGGCGCCACCGTCACGCTCTACGACGTGGAGGCCGACCGCGACGAACGCTGGCAAATCGTCGGCGTCGATGAGGCCAACGCCTCGGAGGGCAAGATAAGCTGGGTCTCCCCGCTCGCCCGCGCCCTCATGCGCGCCCGCGAAGGCGACACCATCCACTTCCAAAGTCCTAGCGGAGCGCGCGAGCTGGAAGTGGTGCAAATCGAATATCTTGCCTGACGGCAGCAGCGGGCAAAGGAGTACGCACCATGACGACCGCCGCCGACACCTTCTCGCCCGCCCGCAGCGCCGCCGACAGCGGGCAGGGCGGCTGGCTGGATGAAGTGCTGGCTTTCAGCAGGGAGTACGGATTTAGCGACGAGGAATACGCTGCATTCCTGCAAGCCATCCATGAAGCGGATGAACCGATTGCAGAGCCGCAGGTGTTTGAAGAATGATTTCGCCGCGAAAGAGTGCGTGCAGCGCCTCATCGCGTGCCGTCGTGTGATCGGCTGCGGCGTATGCCGCTGTTGGGTGCGGCGAGGGCAAGGCGTTGGGTGAAGTATTTTGCCGTCCAGTCAAGTTCGCCATATTCCTGCGGGCGCACCTGATGGCACGCCATACGCCCGACAAGCCCGCAGAGCCAGTCGGCGCATTGCAGCGTCTGGAACAGGTGGCTTTCCGCCTGTAGCGGCGGTTCAATCATGGTGGCACGCGCCTGCGCGAACATCTGGATGGAGGCTTCGGCGACGATTTGCGTGCGGAAATCGTCCTGGTTTTTCAGCTCGTCCAGAATCATCTGGAAATGCGCGCCGCGCGTGCTGCAAAACTGGTCAAGGCGCTTGATGGCTTCGCGCAGCACGGCGCGGTAGAGGGTTTTTGGGTTGTGCTGCGGCGGTGGGTAGCTTTTTTGCATCCCGACGTAAAAAACGATGCCGCCGTCGCGCGTGATGCGGTTGAGCAGGCGGAAGGTGGCGCTGCGCAGTTCGCGGTATTTCAGGACGTTGGTCGTGGTGTAGAGCGCGGAGCCTTTCTTTTCCCACTGGTAGGCGGGGATGGCGTCGCGCTCGATTTCAAAGCGCAGCAGGTTGCACTTTAGCTGGTAGAACCATGTGGCAAAGGCGCGCACGCTGCTGGCGGGCAACACAAACCCGCCCAAGCCAAAGACGGGGCTGGTGTTGTGCAGGGGGTGTTCGCGGCTGACGAACGGTCCGATGTGGCCGAACTCATCCAGATAGGCGATGTAATGCAAAGGCGGCCTCCTGAAACACGAAAGCCCGCACTTTGGCAGTGCGGGCCTCGGAATGAGAGCTTCTTGCACAGGTGCTTGAAGCGTCTGCCCGCCAGTGTAACAAGGCGGACAGTGGCGCGCAAGCGTTCGGCACGATGCGCGCAATCCCCGCGCATCCTGAAAAAGAAACCCGCTGCATCCATAGCGGCGGAGGGCGGGGGAAGCTGTTTGGGCGGGTGGCGGTTTTGCGCCGCTATCAAGAAGACGGCGCCAGCGTGAAAATCTGCCTGTCTGCATCGTGCGCCGGTTCCCAACCAAACACGATGCGCTGCGGTGCAAAGCGCGCCAGCATCTCGGCGAGCGACGCGCGCAACTGCGCCAGCCACGCCTGCTGCGCGGTGGTATCCGCGTTGGTAAATGCGGGTGCGTGAAAGGTCAGCGAGACTTCTTCGCATTTTCCCGGCGTCAAAAAGAAAAACAGCGCATAACAATCGTCCAGCCCCGAGCCGAGCGCCAGATGCGGGAAGAAAAAGCCGCACTGCGCCTGTCCCGTTTCCATCGCCTGCGCCATCTCGCCACCGCTGCGCGTGCAGCGCGTGCATTCGCCTTTTTCCATGAGCGCATCGCGCAAGGCGGGCGCATTTTGTACGGGCAGATTCTCAAAGACAATTTCCAGTAGTTCCATGGTGCTCACTTGTGTTGCTGCCTCAGCAGCACTGCAACACCAGCCAGATGTTGTCAAAATTGCCCGCTGCCAAATCCTGTTTGCGAATCCAGAAATAGATGTGACCGCAGTCGCCGAATATCATTTCGTAATCACGGGTTTCCAGCGTGCCGAGCTGGAGCAGCAACATCCAGTCGCCCGCGCCGGTCTGAAATTCTTGCTCTTGCGCGGGCGTCAATTCAACGCCGCTGCCGCAATTTACGCCCATCGCGCCCGCAAGCTGGCAATCCCATTCCATCAAGCCTTGCAGCATGTCCGGCCAGCCGAGCAGCTTGCAGCGATCGGGCGTATCTTCCGGCCAGAACTCGGCGGCCAGCGCGTCCTCCACGCCGCTGCCGTCGGTGTCATCGATCACGTATTCGCGCGGCGGACGGCTGACGCCGCCGGAAAACGCGGGTTTGAGTGCCGGAATCTGAAAATCTTCGTCCAGATCCTCCGGCGGCGCAGCCTGCGACAGTGCAACGCCCGGCGGGAAATACAACACCCGCGCGCAGCCCCGGTCTTTGGGGTCAAAGCCCCAAGGCTGCTCGTCGCAGTCGTAAAAGAAAGCCAGATGCCCGGAGCGGGGCAGAACCTTGGCGGCGTCAAAGGCGGCAAGCTCAGCCAAATCGAATTGCGCCATGAAGGAAAGCGGATGGTCATACTGCGCGCCGTTATGGTCAGTGCCCTGAAAACGCGGCCAGACAAAACCCGCCGGCACGTCGGGCAGACCGCCCAGCTTGCTCGCGCCCACGGGCAGCGGTTTTGCTGCGGGTTTGTAGGTAATGGCGATTTCCGGTTTTTCGTGGGATTTGAGTAAAGCCGCAAGTTGTTCGCGTGTGTCGCGCATGGGTGTGTTCCTTTACGGGTCTGATGCGATTTTGTACAGGATAGGGCTATCGGGCTTGCGTTGCGCCTTCATCGCGCACGATGCGCCCGCCAATCATTACCTCGAGTTGCGCAAGGCAGGGTGTTTTGAGTATCAGGCTGTGGTACTCACCGGCAAATCCGGAAAATGACCAGAACGCCTGTTCGTTCTCGCCAAAAAATACCCGCCCATTGCCGCGCCAAAACATATCGCCTTGGCGAAGCGTAACCTCCATGACCGCGCCAACCTTGACCAAACAATCACGCACCGGCAACACGATTTCCAGCGTGGTCGATTGGTTGGCGCTTGTTCTGTTCGCAACAGGAAAATGGCACAGACTTTTTTCCGTCGCTTCCGGCGTGGCGGAATCGCGGTAAACGTCCGCCCGCAGCATGGCCGCGAAAAAACGGTTGGTCATTTGGGTAGCATCCTTCGTAATGCTCATTCGATTGCGAGTTCCGGGTTCATGGCGCTGTGTTTGCTGGTGTTTCGCGCGCTGCACGCAAGAGCGCCAGCACTGCGGCATTATCGTGGTTTTGGGCAATGGAAATGGCGGCATCCAGCCCACGGCGGGCGCCATGATACAGCATCAGGCGCACCATGTCTGGCGAGCATTGGAGCGCCGCATACATCAGCGGCGTATATCCGTGGCGGTTGGGTGCGGCGTTGGTGTCTGCGCCTGCGTCAAGCAAAATGCGCATGGTCTTTGAATAACGGGGAGCGCACGCGAGCACCAGTGCGGTGATACCGTCCTTGTCTGCGGCATTGACATTCAAGCCCTGCGCAATCAAAAAACGGCAAAGCGCCCAATATCCGCCATCGGCAGCGAGCATCAGCGCAGTTCGCCCTTCGGCATTGCGGGCATGGAGATCGGCTCCCTGGCTGGCAAGAAAGCGCACCATTGCCAGCCGTCCTGCTTGCGCCGCGCACAGCAGGGCAGTGGTGCCCTCTTTTCTTGCGTGAATGTCTGCGCCCGCAGCCAGCAACATGCGGGCGATGTCTACGCAACCGCAACTGGCGGCGCTCATCAGCGCCGTGCGGTATTTTCCCGCAACGCCAGCATCGGCACCATGTTCCAGCAAAAACCGCACGACGCGCCCGTGTCCGCCTGCCGCGTACATCAGCGCGGTTTGCCCACATTCATCAAGAGAATCAATGGCGGCACCGCGCGCGACAAGCAGCCGGGCAACCTCAAAATTCCCTTGCCATGCCGCCGCCATCAGTGCGGTGTACTTGCGGTCGTCCCAGTTGGCTGTGGCATTGACGGGTGCGCCCGCGTCCAGCAACAGTTCGGCAATATCGGCATGGTCGCCCGCAGCGGCGTAGAGCAAGGCATCCTGCAAGCTGGCTTGGGAATATTCCCGCTGCATAAGCCGCTGCCGGATGCTTTCTACATCGCCCCATGCTGCCGCTTTCGCCAGCGGGCCAAAATGTTTGGGCATGTTCGCTCCTGTCACCGGGTTTTGTGGAAGGGGAACGCTTGGGGAACGATTTCCGCCATGCTCATTTCTCCCCATCCATCGCCAGCCGAAAGCCGACGCCGTCGATGGCGAATTCGGGGTTCATGGCGCTGCGTTTGCTGGCGCGGCAGAAGGGGAAGCCGCAGTCATGGCTGCCGCCGCGAAAGATGCGGGTGTCGCTCTTGCCGGGACCTTTGGGGTCTTTGACGGCGTTGGCGCGGTATTTGGCCGCGCCGTCCTGCACCCATTCTTCTACGTTGCCGTGCATGTCGTGCAACCCCCAGGCGTTGGGTTTCTTTTCGCCCACGGGATGGGGTTTGCCGCCGGAATTGGCGTCAAACCACGCATAGTCGCCCAGGGCGGAGACCTCATCGCCGCAACAAAAGACGGTGCTTGCCCCCGCGCGGCAGGCGTATTCCCATTCCGCTTCGGTAGGCAGACGATAGCGCCCGTGCCCTTCCTGTGCATTCAGGCGGCGGATGAATTCCTGCACGTCCTGCCAACTGACCTTGTCCACCGGCAAATTCGCGCCTTGCACGCGGCTTGGGTTGTTGCCCATTACCGCCAGCCATTGCGCCTGCGTCACCGGATATTTGCCAAGCAAAAACGCGCGCGTAATCGTCACCTCGCGCTGCGGATATTCCCAATCCAGCGCGTATTCGTCGCCTTGCGCCGCGCCCATTGTGAAAGTGCCTGCGGGAATCGGGACAAATTCCATGCCGCTTTCCTGCGGCATGGGCGTGTCATGGGGCGTTTTTGCAGCGTCCGCATCTTCCGTCAGCCGGTTTTTCAGTTGTGCCAGTTCTTCCGGTTTCTGCGCAAGAAAATTGGCATGTTCGCCGTCCGCCAGATAGTCCAGCCAATCCATCGCGGTTTCAAATCGCGTGCAAAACGCGATGATTTCCTGCAAAAGCGCCTCGGCAAGGGATGGGTCGCGCAACACGTCGGCGGTGCGCATCCATTCCACCGCTGGCAGCAGGTCATTGTTGAGATTGCTGAAAGCGGGCAAGCCGTCTTCTCCGCCCTCGAATTGGTCGCACCAGATGAAGGGGGTGACGCGAAAGAAGGTATTCAAATGATCGGCATTCACATAAAAACAGTCATACACTTGCCCGCGCTGGCGCACGAAAATGCTGTCATAAACCGTGGAAAAGCCTGCCTGCCGGGCGAGTTTTTCAAACAGCGCATGGAGTGCCTCGCCAAAATCCGTCGGGTTTTGCATCTCCCGCGCAATGTCGTTGACAAACCAGGGCACGGACAGGCCGCCCGCATCCTCGCGCGCGGCAATGGGCGTAAATTGCAGATACGTGCGTTCCTGCAAGCGGCGGGCGGCGGTTTCCCAATCGGCGGCGGTTTTGAAATAGCTGAAAAACGCCCGGGTTGCCCGTTCCAGAATCGCCGCCGCCTGCGGCACGGGCAATTCCTTCACATACGCCGCGATGCCCGTGCTCATGCCCTCCCAACCTAGCCAGCCGCCCACCGGGCTGCACCGTTGCTGCGGCACGCCGTCTTCAAACATGCCCGCGTGGCTGACCTCAAAGCCGATCTGGTCAATTTCCCCGCCTTCCATCTTGAACGTGACGACGTAAAACAGGCCGTTGTTGTCGTACCAAAAAACGCGGTCGGATTTGCGCCGGAAGCCCAGCGCAATCAGGCGTTTTTTGTAGATTTTGATTTGTTCTTTCATCTTTCGTGCTCCTGAGACAAGGCCGCTTTCAGTTTGCTTATAAACCACTGTTTAACGGTCTCTCGCTTCTCGTGTTTTTCAAGATAATCAATCCAGTCTTCCGCAGTATTGAATTGCAGAAAAAATGCGTCCGCTTTGTCAGTCAATTCCTCAAGATATTGAGCATTGTCGATTAAGTCGGTAGTTCTTATCCAAACCGAATCAGCTAAAAGCTCAACATTGTAATTAACGTATGGACACTCCTCGTTTAACAGAACGTGAGCGTTGAATCTGTCGCTCCAAAGAAAAGGTTTGACAGAGCAAAAACAGCCAAAATCGTCCAGTTCCAGGAAAAAACAATCATAGAGTTTGCTGCGCCGCCGCACCAGCAGTTGTTTGTCCCGCAGATAAAAGCCCAGACGCTGCGCATTGGCGGCAAGCAGGCGTTGCATGTGCCGGGCGAATTCGTCGGCGCTGCGCATCTCATCCGGCGTCTGATTGACGAACCAGTCAACCGCCTGCCCGCCGACATTGTCCGCGATGGGCTTGTCCAAAAAATGCGCCCCGTCGATGACTGCCGGCCAGTCGTCTGTCCACCAGCAGCCCTTGTCCTGCCATTTTTGGGAAGCGATTCGCCAGTCTGCGGCACTTTTGAAGTAACTGAAAAAATCTTTGGCGGCGCGCTCCAAAAAATCCGCATCCAGCACAGCTTCCAGCCACTGCAAGGTTCCCTCCTTTTCCCCATGCACGCTGAAGCCGTCGCACAAGCCCCAAGGCCCCAACCAACCGCCGACGGGACAATGCCTCGGCTTGGGCGTGCCGTCATCAAACAGACCCGCGTGGCTTACCTCAAAGCCGATTTTCGCCGTCACCTTGCCCGCCATCTTGAAGCTGACGACGTAGAAAAGACCGTTGTTGTCGTACCAAAAGACGCGGTCGGATTTCTTTTGGAAACCCATGCCGCGCAGGCGTTTTTTGAAGGTTTTGATGTGCTCTTGCATGGTTGCTTGCTCCATTGTCATGCAAAGTCCTCCGCCGTCAGCTTCAACACGGGAAAGCGGCTTGTCATTTCCTGCGCATATTCTCGCAATTCCCGCATCGGGTCTTCTGAAAAGGTATTGGGGGCGAGCCGCAGGGACGCATCGAATCTGCTGATGGCTTTTTGCACGCGCCAAAACATGGACACCTTGCCCAGCCTGCGCACCACCTGACATTGGGTGTAAAAAAGCGCATCGCGTTCTTTCAGCGCGGCATCGGCGTCGAAGGGCGCGATTTCCACCAGCCGCTTGTTGTACATTCCCGTGCGGATAATCATCTCGCGCTGGACGTGTCCCGGTATGGCAGCCTCGGCTTCCACTACTGGCGTAATGTGTGCGGCGGTCTCTTCGACGAGTTGCGCAATGGTTTTTCCTTCGGCAAAGCGCTTCGCCCGGGCGAAGCGTTGTGGGTTGAGTTCCCAGAGACACATCATGAAATGGCCGCAGTCGCTTTGCGCAAAGGTCTCGTACTGCGCCTGTATGCCGGTATGCTGGCGGACAATTTCATCATCCACGCGAGCGATGCTTTCTTCGCCCAGCGCGTCCCACCACTGGCGCAAATAGGCGCAGCGCGCGTCCAGTTGTTCCGGTTTCACATTGAAGGCGCACGGCCACCAGCCGAGGCTTTTTTTCATGGAGCTTTTGTCGAAGCTGTCCGCTTCGCTCAACACGCCGAAAACCGGCTTTTTGACGCGGGCGTGCGCCAGTTCCGCGTCCACGATGCGTTCAACTTCGTCGTCATTGCCCGGAATTTCCTCGTCCGGGCAAATTTCCGGTGCGGGCAGAAAGCGCCAGATGGCGTTTTGCGGCGGGTAGAACAGCAGGCGAAGATAGGGGACGACGGCGTAATGCACGACGACGATGACGGGTTCCGCGCAGGCGGTCTGTTTGCGCAGGATGGTGCCGTCTTGTGCGGCGATGTCGGCAAAATCAACGTGGATGCGTTTCATGGTGCGGGCTTGTGGCGGGGGAACGGTTTGCGCCGGGCGCGGCGGCGCGTCATTATGCGCCGGTTTCTGCGGCGGCGCGGACGTGGGCGGGATTTTGCGGTTGCCTCTTGAAAACCACGCATCCGTCCCCATCTTGGGCAGGTTCCCGGATTTTTTGGAGAAACCTGCCATGAGCAACACGAAACCGCAAACGCTGGATTTTCAGGCGGAAGTCAAGCAACTGCTGCGCCTGATGATTCATT
>JAFZMK010000054.1 GCA_017553285.1 Rhodocyclaceae bacterium | reverse complement strand
TTGCCGCTGCGCGTCATCATGCCCGCCTATGTCACCTCCGAGCTGAAAACCGCCTTCCAGATTGGCTTTGTCATCATCATTCCGTTTCTGATTATTGACCTCGTCGTCGCCTCGGTGCTGATGTCGATGGGGATGATGATGATGTCGCCGGTGATTGTCTCGCTGCCGTTCAAAATCATGCTGTTTGTGCTCGTCGACGGCTGGACGCTGATTATCACCTCGATGGTGAAGAGTTTTGCCTTTTAACGTATTTGCCCACAGGAGAGTGCAATCATGACTCCCGGTTCCGTCATTGACATTGGCCGTCAGGCCGTGGAGACCGCGCTGATGGTCAGCGCGCCGCTGTTTGGCACGGTGCTGGCGCTTGGTTTGATGATCAGCATCTTTCAGGCCGCCACTTCCATCAACGAAGCCACGCTGACTTTCGTGCCCAAGATGGTGGCCGCCTTCATCGTGCTGATTGTCGCCGGCCCCTGGATGATTACCTTGCTGACCGATTTTACGGTGCGCCTGTATGAATCCATCCCCGGGCTGATTGGCTGAACGCGCCCGCGCGCGAAGGCTGGCGAAAATGCTGTCGGTGACCCAGGCGCAACTGCAAGCATGGGTGATTGCCTTCATGCTGCCGATGACGCGCATTCTGGCGCTGATTACCAGCGCGCCATTCTGGAGCAACCGTGGCATTTCCGTGCGCATCCGGCTCGCCGCCGGAATGGCCATCGGCATTGCCGTGCTGCCCGCGTTGCCGGAGATTCGCCCGTTTCCCGCCGATTCCTGGTTCGCGCTGGGCGCGCTGATGCAGGAAATGATGATTGGGCTGGCAATTGGCTTTGCCATGCGCATCTTTTTTGCTGCCGTTGACCTCGCGGGTGAAATGGTCGGCTTGCAGATGGGTTTGTCGTTCGCGGTGTTTTTCAACCCGCAAACCGGCGGTCAGTCTTCGGCCATCGCTTCCTTGCTGACCTTGACGTGCACGGTGATTTTCGTGGTCATGGACGGGCATTTGCTACTGGTGGAAGCGCTTGTGCGCAGCTTTGAATGGCTGCCCGTGGCGCACCTCATCAACCCGGAAGGCTTCGCGCTGATCAGCCGCAGCGTGGTGTCGGTGTTTGCGCTTGGCGTGTTGCTCACGCTGCCGATGGTGGTCACCTTGATGGTCACCAACATCGCGCTGGGCGTGCTCACCCGTGCCGCGCCGCAGTTGAACATCTTCGCCGTGGGCTTTCCGGTGACCATCAGCATCGGCTATCTTGTGCTCGGCTATGGGCTGACCTTTTTTGGTCCGCTGCTGGAACAAATCTTCCACTACGGCTTTGAGAGCATCGATTTGATGCTGAAAACACTGGCGACCATCCCTGAAATGCCCTGAAACGCAGCGGCGCTTGAAAAAACGCCCGCGCCTCGCCATAATCGCCGACATGGTTGTAATTCCGGTGCTCTGGAGGCGTTTCGGACAGGGGTTCGATTCCCCTCACCTCCACCCGAAACCATGCCAAGCGTGATTTCTGGTGGGGGTGTACTGGTTTCGACGGGGCGAGCGAAGGCGTGCAGGCAACCCGAAAGGCGACGGACGTAATCCGCGCAAAACCACAAACGCCAACGATGAGCGTTTTGCAATGGCCGCTTGAGCCATCGCCGGGGCCGCGTGAGCCTTGTTACCCAAGAAACGCCGCGGGAGCTTCGGCTCCCGTTGTTATTTGTACTACCCCCACGCTCATGCCAGCCGCGCTGCGCGCGTCTGGCGTGAGCGTGGGGGTCGTGCTAGGTGGAGCAGACGGGGCAGGCGGGGTCGCGGGGGAGGGTGAGGCGGCGGGTGTGGGCGGTGCGGGCGTCGAGCAGCAGCAGGGTGGCGATGAGTGTGGGCAGACCGACGAGGAGTTTGAGGGCTTCGGCGGCTTGCCAGGCACCGATGATGCCGACCAGCGGGGCGAAGACGCCGTTTTCGCTGCATGTGCCGGTGGCGGCGTCGGCGGTTTCGGGGAATAAACAGTGGTAGCAGGGGGCGTTGGGTTGGCGCGGGTCGAAGACGGCGAGTTGGCCGCTGAAGCCTTGCACTGCGCCGGAGACGAGCGGGGTGCGGGTGGCGAGGCTGGCGCGGTTGATGAGGTGGCGGGTGGCGAAGTTGTCGCTGCAATCGAGGAGGACGTCGGCGCGGCGCGCGGCTTGGCATAGGGCGTCGAAATCCGGGCGTTCGGCGTGGGTTTGAATGTCGACGTCGGGATTGAGGGCGGCGAGCGTTTCGCGGGCGGAGTCGACTTTGCGCTGCCCCAGACGCTGGGTGTTGTGCAGGATTTGACGTTGCAGGTTGCTTAGTTCGATGCGGTCGTCGTCGTAGATCTCGATCGTGCCGACGCCGGAGGCGGCCAGATAGGCGCTGGCGGCACAGCCCAGCCCGCCCGCGCCGATGATGAGGAGGCGCGATTGCCGCCAGCGCGCCTGCCCGTCGATGTCGATTTCGGGCAGGAGGATGTGGCGGGCGTAGCGCAGGAGCTGTTCGTCGTCCATCGCGGGCGGCGGCGGCGGGCGCGCGCTTATTGCATGGGGGTGCGCTCGATGCGGATGCGACCACTGACGGCGTCAATCAGGTCTTTGTCTTCGTCGCTGGCGGCGGCGTTTTGACCTTCAGGCGCTTTCTTGGCGGCTTGCTCTTGTTGTTCGATTTTTTCGCCTTTCATCAGGCGCAGCGCCTGACGCAGTTGGTAGTCGTCTTCCAGTTTGCCCAGTTCGATGATTTTGTCGGGCGGGGAGACGGTTTTGCTGTTTTCGGTCTTGGCGGCGGCGTTTGCTTGCGCTTGCACTTGCTGGTTGTCGAGGTGGCCGATGAGGTCGGCTTCGCGGATGTGCGACCAGGAGCCGTCGGGCGAGTCTTCTACGACGATGTCCGGTTCAATGCCGGTGGCTTGAATGGAGCGGTCTTTCGGCGTGTAGTAGCGCGAGGTGGTGAGCTTGATGGCGGTGTTTTCGCTCAGCGAGAGGATGGTTTGCACCGAGCCTTTGCCGAAGGTGGGCGTGCCGACAATCTGTGCGCGGTTGTGGTCTTGCAGCGCGCCGGCGACAATTTCCGAGGCGCTGGCGGAGCCGGCGTTGACGAGCACGGTCATTTTGACCTGACGGGCGTAGGCGGGCAGCTTGCCGAGGTAGTCGGCGGCGGTGCCGCGCAGGTAGTCGGCAGGGCGGGCGTGGTATTTGCGCTGGGCGTCCGGGGCGCGGCCTTTGGTGGAGACGACGAGCGTGTCTTTCGGCAAGAAGGCGGCAGAGACACCAATGGCGGCGTTGAGCAGACCGCCGGGGTCGTTGCGCAGGTCAAGAATCAGCCCTTTGAGCGCGCCTTGTTCGGCGAGTTTGTTGAGCGCGGCGACTACGTCCGGGCCGGTGTTTTCCTGAAACTGGGCGATGCGGATGTAGCCATAGCCGGGTTCCAGCAACTTGGAACGCACGCTTTGCACCTTGATGATTTCGCGCACGATGGTGACCACGATGGGGCGGTCGGTGCCTTTGCGCACGATGGTCAGCGTGATTTTGGTGCCGGGCTTGCCGCGCATACGCTTGACGGCTTCGGTTTGCGTCATGCCTTTGACGGGGGTGTCGTCGAGCTTGACGATGAGATCCCCGGCCTTGATGCCGGCGCGGAAGGCGGGGGTGTTTTCCATCGGCGAGACGACTTTGACAAAGCCGTCTTCCATGCCTACTTCAATGCCCAGACCGCCAAATTCGCCTTGCGTGCCTTCTTGCAGTTCCTTGAAGGCTTCTTTGTCGAGATAGGCCGAGTGCGGGTCCAGCCCGCTTAACATGCCGCTGATGGCGTGGTCGATGAGGGTGCGGTCAGAGACCGGTTCGACATAGCCTTGCTGGATGGCGTTGAAGACGTCGGCGAAGGTGCGCAGTTCTTCCACCGGCAGCGATTCGGTGCTGCGGTTGGCAATGGCGGCAATGTTGAAGGTAAACAGGGCACCGGCGAGCGCGCTGGTGAGGATGATGCCGAGTTGCTTGAGGCTGCTGCTGCGCATGGAGGCTCCGTCGATTGGGTGTTGGCGTGTGAGGCGGGGTGCAGACAAACAAAAAGCGCGATGCTAGTCGCGCAACCACGGTTTCGGGTCAAGCGCCTGACCCGCTTTGCGAATTTCAAAGTATACACCGGAATCACTGACGCTGCCGCTGTTGCCCGCGTGCGCAATGGTTTGACCGGCTTCGACGCGCTCGCCTACGGTGACTTGCAGGGTGTCGTTGTGGCCGTAGACGGTGAGATAGCCGCTGCCATGATCGAGGATGACGAGGTTGCCATAGCCGCGCAGCCAGTCGGCATAGACGACGCGCCCGCCAGCAGCGGCGCGTACCGGGCTGCCATTGGCGGCCTTGATGAGCAGCCCGTGCCAGCGGGTGCCGCCGCCAGAGCGCGGCTGGTCAAAACGGGCGAGGATGCGCCCGCCTGCCACCGGCGAGACGAGTTTGCCGCGCAGGGCGGCAAAGCCTTTGCCAGAAGGGGGGGCGAGTTTGATGGGCGGGCGGTTGATGGTGCCGCTGGCTACGTTGCCGCTGCGCGCGGCGGGTGCGGCAGGGGCGGGGTCTTGCTGCGGCGGTTTTTTGATGGTGCCCGAGAAAGGCTCTTGACGGATGCGCGAGCTGCTGGCAGCAGGCGCGGCGCTGGCGGCTTCGGCCTGACGGGCTTCTTCGCTGTGCTTGGCGTCCAGACCGTGAATGATGCGGCTTAAGTCTTTTTCATTGCGCCGCAGCGAGGCGACTTCTTCTTTTTTGCCGGACAGTTCGGCATTGAGACGGTCGACGGCGCGGGAACGCTCTTTCAGGCGGGCTTCCAGCGAGCGTTTTTCGGCTTCCTGGGCGCTGGCGAGGCGGTCGAGTTCGGCGCGCCGCTCGATGATGGAGCGGTTGAGCGTCTCGTGCGCCTGCAAGTCGGCGCGCAAGGTGTTGATGATTTCAAGCTGCGCTTTGCCGATGTATTCCAGATAGTGCAGGTCGCGGGCAATCTGGTTGGGGTCGCGCGTGGCAAGAAAGGGGGCGACGCTGTTGGTGCCGTGGCGATAGCGGTGGGCGAGCAAATCGGCCAGTTCGGTGCGCCGCGCTTCAATGCGGGCGGTGACGCTGTCCAGCTCTTTTTCTTGCGCGGCAAGCCGTTGGCTGATTTGCGCCTGTTCGCGCTCGATGTTGCGCAGCTTGCGCCGCGCAGAAGAGACGGCGCGTTCGCTGGCGCGCCGTTCTTTTTCCGCAGCGGTGTAGGACTGGTTGATTTCGTTGATGCTGGCGTCCAGCGCCTGAATGCGCTGGCGCAGGGCGTCCAGGTCCGCCTGCTGTTGCGGCGTGGCTTGCGGCGGCTGCGGCTGTGCTTGCTGTGGCTTTGTCTGCTGCGGCTTTGTCTGCTGCGCCTTCGGCGGCGTGGACGGTTGCGCGCGCTGCGCGTGCGCGAGCGTGCCGCCTGCGGCAAGGGCAGGCAGGCACAGGACGACGAGGATGCGACGCAGGGCGATCACCACCGCGCTTACGCTTTGGCTTTGCCCTGATTGGCGACGGCGGCTTCGGCGGCGCGAATGGCGTCGGCATCGGCCAGATAGTCGCGCGCGAGCGGGCGCAGGTCGGCATCCAGCGTGTAGACGATGGGCTGCGCGGTGGGGATGTTGAGACCGACGATTTCGTCGTCCGAGATGCCGTCCAGATATTTGATCAGCGCGCGCAGGCTGTTGCCGTGCGCGGCGATGAGCACGCGCTTGCCGGCGAGAATCTGCGGGGCGATGACGGCTTCCCAGTACGGGATGACGCGCGCCACGGTGTCTTTCAGGCATTCCGCGCGCGGGAAGGCGGCGCGGGGCAGGGCGGCATAGCGCGGGTCATCTGGCGTCAGGCGAGGGTCGCCTTCTTCCAGCGCGGGCGGCGGCACGTCGTAGGAACGACGCCAGATGTGCACCTGCTCGTCGCCGTATTTTGCCGCCATCTCGGCCTTGTTCAGCCCTTGCAGCGCGCCGTAGTGGCGCTCGTTGAGCCGCCAGGTGTGTTCGACCGGCAACCAGAGGGAATCGAGCGCTTCCAGCACGAGGTTGAGCGTTTTGTTGGCGCGCTTGAGCAGGGAAGTGTAGGCAAGGTCAAAGGCGAAGCCTTTTTCTTTCAGCAGTGCGCCGGCGCGGCGGGCTTCTTCAATGCCGTGTTCGGAGAGGTCGACGTCCGTCCAGCCGGTGAAGCGGTTTTCCTTATTCCAGACGGATTCGCCGTGGCGCAGCAGTACGAGGGTGTGGGTAGTCATGGGTGTGAGCAGGTGTGTGTGACAGGTGACAGGGGAAAAAAACGCGGATGAAACCGCAAGCGGGCGCATTATTCTATACTAGCGGCCTTTTGAAATGCGGCAGCACGCCGACGGGGTTCGCGCGGCGGGGTTTTGCCAGAAAGGATGGACGTGTGCAAACAGTGACTTTGGCGGATTTTTTGCAACAAAACTGGTTCTGGGCGGCGCTGGCGGTGGGAAGCGGCGTTTTTTTGCTGTTTGACATGCTGCGCGCCCGCGCCGATACCTCTTTGCTCACGCCCACCCAGGCCACCTTGCTGATCAACCGCGAAGAGCCGCTGGTGATTGACCTGCGCACGCAGGGCGAGTTTGACAAGGGGCGCCTGAATGACGCCCGCAACATCGCGCAGGCCGATTTGTCTGCCCGTCTGTCGGACCTGCAAAACTACAAAACCCGCCCGATTCTGCTCTACTGCGCCACGGGGATGCGCTCTGCCGCCTCGGTGAAACTGATGCGTGAAGCGGGTTTTGAAAAGGTGTTTCACCTGCAAGGCGGTCTCATGGAATGGGAAAAGGCGAACCTGCCCGTAACACGCAAAAGGACGAAAAAATGACGCACACGCCGGTGGTGGAAATGTATGCCCGCGCGGGCTGCCCGTACTGCGCGCGCGCCGAGGCGCTGCTGCGCCAGAAAAACGTCACTCCCAAAATCATCCGCATCGACCTGGAACCTGACCAGCGCGACGAGATGGTGGCGCGCTCCGGGCGCACCACCGTGCCGCAGATTTTCATCGACGGCGCCCACGTGGGCGGCTGCGATGACCTCTATCAGCTTGACCGCGAAGGCAAGCTGGATGCCATGTTGCGCGCGGAGCACTAAACTGCCTGCGCGCGTGTCCAGAAACGTTTTCACAAGGAAACCTTCATGAACGACCAGACCGCAACCACGGACAACAATCCCGCCGGCGCCGCCGCGCAAAACGGCAACCAGCCCGTTTTCATGATTGAAAAACTCTACGTCAAAGACCTCTCGCTGGAAGCGCCCAACACCCCGCAAGTCTTCCTCGAACAGCAGCAGCCGCAGGTCAACGTGCAGATTGCCCCGCCGAACGCCGCGCAGGTGGGCGATGGCTTTTATGAAGTGAGCCTGAGCATCAACGTGTCTTCCAAACTGCCCGATGACCGCACCGT
>JAFZMK010000318.1 GCA_017553285.1 Rhodocyclaceae bacterium | reverse complement strand
GTTACGATGAAAGGGCAGCTCACGCTCAAGCGGGATTTGCTGCATCACCTCGGCATCCAGCCGGGCGAAAAGCTGGAACTGGAAAAACTGCCGGACGGCGAATTGCGCCTGCGCGCGGCGCGCCCCACGGGGACGATGGAGGACTTTTTCCATGCCATCGATGGCAAGGTGAAGCGGCAAACGCCGCTGTCCATTGAAGAAATGAACGAAATCGCCGCTGCGGGCTGGGCGGGGGAATTTTCCCGCAAATGAAGATTACCGCCGATACAAACGTGCTGGCGCGTGCCATTTTGCAAGACGATGAGGCACAATGCCGAAGCGCCCGCAAAGTGCTTGCGCAGGCCGCTCTGGTGGCAGTTCCCTTGCCCGCGCTGTGCGAGTTGACCTGGGTGCTGCGGCACGGCGCGAAACTTGCCAAAGAGGATGTTTCCCGTGCGCTGCGGGCGTTGCGCGATGCAGAAAATGTCATCATGAACCGCGCTGCCGTGGATGCAGGGCTGGCGATGCTGGATGCGGGCGGAGATTTCGCCGACGGCATTATGGATCATGAAGGCAAATGGCTGGGCGGGAAAACTTTCGTTTCGTTCGACAAAAAGGCAGTTTCCCTGCTCACAAGGCAAGGCCGCGCGGCGCGCTTGTTGCGCTGATTGAACACAGAACTCGTTTCAACATGGCCATGCGAAAGTGCAAATTTCAAGTGGCAGTTGAAAAATGTGCAGAGAGGCGGGCGCTGGCGTTAGCGTGCGGCGCTGCGGGTGCGCAGGTCTTCATCCAGCGCGGCCAGACGGGCGGGGGTGCCGATGTCGCGCCAGTCGCCGGTGTAGAGGCTGGCGGCGAGCTGGTTTTGGCGGATGGCGGTGAACAGCAAGGGGGCGAGCGGGGCGGGGGCGTTGTCGGGCAAGTCGGCGAACAGGGCGGGGTGGTAGCAGCCGATGCCGGTGTAGGTGTAGGCGCGGGGGGCGTCTTCGCGCAGCGTGGCGCGCCCTTCGGTGAGACCAAAATCGCCTTGCGGGTGATGCGGTGGGTTGGCGGCGAGCAGGATGTGGGCGAGTGTGTGCGCGCCATCGGGCAGGGGGGCGCGGGCAAGCTGTGCTGCCCAGTCGGGCGGGCAGTAGACGTCGCCATTGACCAGCCAGAAGGGGTCACTGCCTAACAGCGGCAGGGCGTGGCGGATGCCGCCGGCGGTTTCCAGCGCGCCGTGCGGTTCGGGCGAGTAGTGGATGCGTAGCCCGTAGCGGCTGCCGTCGCCCAAGGCGGTTTCGATTTGTTTGCCCAGCCAGGCGTGGTTGATGATGACTTGCTGCACGCCGGCTGCGCGCAGGGTGGCAAGGTGGTATTCGATGAGGCGTTGGCCGCCTGCGGTGAGCAGGGGCTTGGGGGTGGCGTCGGTGAGCGGGCGCATTCGTTCGCCGCGCCCGGCGGCGAGAATCATGGCTTTCATTGGATAGCAGCGGCGGCAACGGGCGTGGCGCGCGCAAAGAGGCGGAAGAAGTTTTCGCGGCTGGCGCGGGCGATGGCCTCTACGCTGGTCTGGCGCAGGCGGGCGAGTTCTTCGGCAACGTGGATGACCCACGCGGGCTGGTTGGGTTTGCCACGGTGCGGCACGGGGGCAAGGTAGGGCGAGTCGGTTTCAATCAGCAGGCGGTTTTCGGGCACCATGCGGGCGACTTCTTTGAGCGCGGCGGCGTTTTTGAAGGTGACGATGCCGGAGAAGGAGATGTAAAAATCCAGCGTGTCCAGCACTTCTGCGGCGTAGGCAACGTCGCCGGTAAAACAGTGATAGACACCGCCAATGTCGCGCGCGCCTTCTTCGCGCAGGATGGCGAGGGTGTCGGCCAGCGCGTCGCGGCAGTGGATGATGAGCGGCAGAGCGCTTTCGCGCGCGGCGTGAATGTGGGTGCGAAAACGCGCCCGCTGCCATTCGGGGGCGTCTTTGTGCCAGTAGTAGTCCAGGCCGGTCTCACCAATGGCGACGATGCGCGGGTGGGCGGCAAGACGCACGAGTTCGGCAACTGTGGCTTCGCGTACTTCGGTCTCTTCAGGATGCACGCCGACGCTGGCGAAAATGTGTGGGTGGCGCTCGGCCAGCGCAAGAATGGCGGGGAGACGTTCCAGATTGACGCTGACGGCCAGCGCGTGGCCGACGCGGGCTTCACGCATGGCGGCGAGCATGTCTTCTTCCCGTCCGGCGAGCGGGGGCAGGTCGGGGTGACAGTGGGAGTCGACGAACATGAAGGCGGCGCGTGGCGGGGTTACAGCGTGTCGGTGGGTTTGCCCGATTCGGTCATGCCGGCAAGCGCGGTTTCGATTTTGCTGCGCAGGGCGGCATTGACTTCGTTGGCGGTGAAGCCTACGCCGATGCCGGCGGGTTTGCCGCCTTGACAGCCCGGCGGGGAAATCCAGGCGACACGCCCGGCGATGGAGATTTTTTCGGGT
>JAFZMK010000317.1 GCA_017553285.1 Rhodocyclaceae bacterium | reverse complement strand
CGCCCTCGCCCAGCGGCCCGCTGCATTTTGGTTCGCTCATCGCCGCAGTCGGCAGTTTCTTGCAGGCACGCACGCAAGGCGGGCTGTGGCGGCTGCGCATTGACGACCTTGACGCCCCGCGCACCCGCGCCGGTGCCGAAACCGACATTCTGCGCACACTGGAAGCCTTCGGTTTTCGCTGGGACGGCACCATCGTGCGGCAAAGCGACGCCGCCAGCCAGGCGCGCTATCAAGCAGCCTTTGCGCAATTGCAGGAAATGGGCGCGGTATATGGCTGCGCCTGCACGCGGCGCGACTTGGCGGACGCACCGCGCGCCCGCGATGGCGCGCGCCGCTACCCCGGCACATGCCGGGCAGGTCTGCCCGCAAATGTGCCAGCGCGGGCGTTTCGCCTGCGCGTGCAAGGCGTAGTGGAATTTGACGACGGCGTGCAGGGGCGGCAAACAGAAAATCTGCCAGAAGATTGCGGCGACTTCATCGTCGCGCGCGCCGACGGCGTCTTTGCCTATCAACTGGCGGTGGTGCTCGATGATGCCGCGCAAGGCGTGACCGAAGTCGTGCGCGGCGCAGATTTGCTGGCCTCCACCGGCAGGCAGATTTTTTTGCACCACCTGCTAGGCTTGCCCGTGCCCAAATACGCCCACCTACCGCTGGCGCTGGATGCAGCGGGGGCGAAACTCTCCAAACAAACGCTGGCGCAGCCGCTGGACACGCACCGCGCCGCCGAACAACTCACCGCCGCCCTCACCTTCCTGGGCCATCCCCCACCCCCCGCACTTTCCCGCGCGCCACTGCGCGAAGTCTGGGCATGGGCGCAGCAAAACTGGTCACTCACGCACGTACCCCGCACCGGCGCCCCCGCGCCCGCGTGGTGTGTGCAGGCGGGTTAGCTGCGGGGCTAGCTGCGTTCCTTTGCCGCTTCGCGCACAATCGCCAAGCGCTGGCAGAACATCTGATAGTGCGACGAGTGCGCAAACCACTGCGCCTTGACCTCACTTGTCTGATTGACCCCCACCGCGCGCACCGCTTCCAGCGCGGCCTCGCGTTGGGTTTGCTGCATCGCGTTCGTCTGGCAGCGGGCACCGTCGAGCGTGTCGTAGGCCAAAAACGCCTTGTTGAAGTCCATCAAGGGATGGAGCTTGGTCAGGCGGTTCGTGCGGTTGTCCGCAAAAAAGCCCCAGTTGCCCCAATGCCGGTCGGTATTGCCGACCAGATAGTCGATCAGGTTCATCATGTGATAGGAATAGGCGTCCTTTTGCAGCACAAAAGCATCACGATTCCAGTCGTGATTGACGCAATACACCTCCACCGCCTCAATGGGAACCAGGCTTTGCGCTTCCGAGGTGACTATCCTGCTTTTTGAAACGAGCTTGCCCGCAAAGCAGCTTTCTTCATAGGCAACGCTCTCCAGCGCAAAGCAACGGGCAATTTTCGATGCCAGCAGCTCTGCCCGAACATCCCGCTCCTCGCCGTTTTTCAGCAGATAGAAGGTGTCGCCTTGCCGAATCCACGCCTTGGGCGCAACGCCTTGCGTGCCCACATCGCCCGCCACATCCCCCGGCGCAATCAGTTCGGCGTTTTGTACGGTAAGCGGCTTTCCGATCAGGCTCACGTCGGCAAAGGCACCCGAGAGCGAATGCCGAAACAGGCTGATCTCCGGGAAAGAGACGGGTTCCCGATCCCGTTTTATCCAATAGACATCGGTCAAACTCAGGCCGTGGTATGAAATGGCAATCAGGGCGCGGTCGCGGTCGGTCACCGCCTGTCTGGCGCCGATGCTGGCGAGGATTTCCTTGGCATATTTGCGATCCAGCGTCAGCACGCGGGAGGCGCACCAGTAATAAAAGTTGTTCAGATTGTTGAGGCGGGCATCCAGATCGCCTGCTTCGGCGCGCTCCAGATACAAGTTGTACGGCATGAAGGAAGGCGCGTACAAAACACAGGTGCCGTCCTCGCGAATGGAGACGACCTTGCGCTCCTTGTGCATGACCGTAAAACGCCCCCAGCCCTTTGCCAGCACATGATTGCTTACCTGAATGCTCATTTCAGCATGTCCTCCAGTTCAGCCCGTTCTTTGCCGCTCACCCCGCTTCGACACAATTGCCGCGCGCGGCGGCGTGCCGGTTATTCTTCTTCGCGCGGTTCGCGCCCAAGCAGGCGTTCGACGGCACCGCGTGGGTCGGGGCGGGGGCTGGTGAGCAGTTCGGCGACGGTCTCGCAAATGGGCAGTTCCACGCTGTGACGGCGGGCAAGCTGCACGGCGGCGTGCGAACAGGGCACGCCTTCGGCGACGTGGCCGAGTTGGGTGAGGATTTCGTCCAGCGTCTGGCCTTTTCCCAAGCCTAAGCCGACGCGACGGTTGCGGGACAAATCACCGGTGCAGGTGAGAATCAAGTCGCCCATGCCGGCCAGCCCCATGAGGGTGCTGCGCTGCGCGCCCAGCGCGACGCCGAGGCGGGCGATTTCCGCCAAGCCGCGCGTAATCAGGGCGGCGCGGGCGTTCAGACCAAAGCCTTGCGCGTCGGCAATGCCGGCGGCGATGGCGATGACGTTTTTCAGCGCGCCGCCCAGTTCGCAGCCGATGACATCGTCATTGGCATACAGGCGCAGACGCGGCTGGTGCAGGCGGCTGACCCAGTGGCGGGCGAAGGCGATGTCGCGAGATGCCAGCGCAATGGCGCCGGGCAGCCCGGCGGCGACTTCTTGCGCGAAACTGGGGCCGGTGAGCACGCCGCAGGCATCTTCATTGCCCCGTTCTTCGCGCACGATTTCGTGCGCCAGCCGGGCGGTGTCGCTTTCCACGCCTTTGCATGCCCACAGCAGCGGCACGCCGGGGGCGATGCGGGTGAGGTTGCGGACGGTCTCGCGCAGCCCGGCCAGCGGGGTGACAATCAGGTGCAGGTCGGCTTCGCGGGCGGCGAGGGCGAAGTCTTCGCTGAATTGCAGCGCATCGGGCAGGCGAATGTCCGGCAAATAGCGCGCGTTGACGCGGGCGGCGCGCATTTCTTCGGCGTGGCCGTCTTCGCGCGTCCATAGCGTGACGTCATGCGCCTGGCTGAACGTGCTGGCCAGCGCAGTGCCCCACGCACCGGCGCCAAATACGCCGATGCGACTGCGCTCTTCCGGGGTGCGAACGATGCTCACGACAGAGGTTCCCGCAAGGCAGACGGCGCTTAGCCGTTGGCCGGTTGTTGCTGTTGTTGTTTGGCGAGTTGCTCGCGGTAGGCGGCATAGACCTGCTCAAAATTCACCGGCGCGAGCAGCACGGGCGGGAAACCCGCGCGCAGGATGGCGTCCGAGACGACTTCGCGGGCGTAGGGGTAGATGATGTTGGCGCAGCCAATGCGCAGCAGCGGGTCCAGTTCTTTTTCGGGGATGTTGCGAATCTGGAAGACACCCGCTTGCACGCATTCGACCATGAATACGGTGCGGTCATCGGGCAGTTTGGAAGACACGTTGATGCTCAGGCTCACTTCATAAAAGCCATCGCCCACCTGCGCGGCGTTCGGCGGGGCAATCTGCACGTTGACCTGCGGCTGCTGCTGTTCGAGGAAGACTTGCGGG
>JAFZMK010000316.1 GCA_017553285.1 Rhodocyclaceae bacterium | reverse complement strand
GCGTTGGCGGCTGCGTTGGCGGCGTTCGCTGCCGCCGCCGTTGCCGAGGCACTGGCGGCGTTTGCCGCGCCTGCTGCCCCCGGCGTGGCTGCCGCTGCACCGGCGGGCTGGGTGAGCACGGGCACGCGCCCTTGTTGCAGCATGGCGCTGAGTTTGCCTTGAGGTTCCATCAGCATGTCGGCGACCTGCACTTTGCCCGCCAGCCATTTTTCTTGGTGCGATTCGTAAAACAGGCCGCTTTGCGTCAGCGCCTGCTGCAAGGCGGGGGCGAGCATCTGGCGCGCGGCACCGGCGTCGGCAGGCGGGCTGGCGACCAGCGGCGAGCCGCCGGCAAGTTGGGTGGGACCGGCGGCGTTCTGGCCGGTGAGCAAGGTGCTGATGAGCCGCCCGGTGTTGCTGAGGTTGGTCTGCCCGGAGACCTGCGCATCTGCCACTACGTCGGCAGGGCGCGCCAGTACGGTGTTGCCTTTGACTTCGGTGGCAACGAGGCTGAGCACGTCGCCGGGCTGGGCAGACTGGGAGAGCGCCAGCGTGAGATTGCGCCCGGCTACGATGGCCTGAAACGTGCCATCAGAAAACGCGCGCTGGATGGTGGCCGAAAACTGCTGACCGGGCAAAAGCTGCGGCAGCCGGGCTTGCAGTTCGCGTACATTGTTGACCCCTTCAACGCCCGTCTGGTGGTCAACGGCGCCCGACTGGGTGAGCAGGCGAACACTGGTGGCAAGGTCGGGAGGAATCATGGCGCACTCTCCTTGCAAAACGGCACCGCCACGGCGGCACCTGCCGCATTATTCGCCGCGCCGCGCCTATACGGCACCGTAAGCGCGGCGGACATCCAGCCCTTGACGCGAATCGCGCAGCAATTCGCGCATGTTTTCCAGATGCGGACGGGCGATGGCTTCAATTTCACGGCCAAGCGCCAGCGTGGCTTCAATCTGCTCACGCGCCGAGGCGACTTCTTCGGCAGGCACCGGCGGCGCGGCTTCAATGCGCTGCACCAGCGCGGCGGCCTCTTGTTCCATGGCGACGAGGCGTTCCCAGTCCTGGGTGTTCGCCACCGCCAGCATCTGACGGTACTGCTCCTGCAAAGCCGCATACAGGGCAAGGCGGGAGACCGTGCGGGCTTTCTGTCTGGGCGATTTTTTCATCAAAACAACTCCATTCGTCACGCGCCAGCGCGCTGTTGGTTCATGGGGTCGATCTGCACCCAGGCTTCGCGCAGGGAACCGAGCAAACCCATGACTTCCTTGACCGGCGCGGGGTCGGCACGCAAATTGGCATGCAGCAGGCGGTCGCACATGTATTCATACAGCGCATCCAGACGCGCGGACATTTCGCCATCGCCCGCTTTCATGTCCAGACTTGCCCGCAGACCGTTATCAATGATTTCGATTGCCTTGGAAAGCGCCGCCCCGCGCGCGGCGATGTCCCCCGCCTCAAAGGCGGCAATCGCCTTGGAAAGCGCCATCAGCGCGCCATCGTAGAGCATCACGATCAACTGGTGCGGACTGGCGGTGGAAACACCGGTTTCCACGCCCACTTTCTTGTACGCATCTGCGCGGTTGCGTACTCCAAACATCCTTGACCTCCTGGTGCATACCGAACGCCCGCGCAATGCGCGCGCGCCCTGCTTTGATTAACGGCAGATTCTACCCGTTCTGAACCCGTCATAGACGGTAGTTTCTGGCAGCCTTCCCGGTAAAGGTCAATCAGGCATACGCGCGAATGCGCTGCCCCGCATTGTTCGCGCCAATGCCGCCGGTGTCCGCCCCGTACAGGGAACGAACCCGCCACGCCATGTTCGCCGCCGCACCAAAAGATGCCGCCTCATCAATCGCACTGCCCTTCTGGCCGTCCTTGCCCTGCCCGTCTTCGCCCTGCCCGTCTTCGCCCGCCGTACCAGCGCGCTCAGCCGTTTGCTGTTCGCGCAACTCCATGCGCGCCTCGGAAGCCATCTGGTCGGCCTGACTGGCGACTTTGTAATCTTGCGCGGAAGGCTCCGCCGGTGCCATCGCCGCCGCGCGCACGCGCTCGGCCTTGCGGATGGTCTCTTCCGGCGTGCGCCCTTCGGAAACATCCAGGATTACATCGCCGCCCACCGCATAGCGTTTGCCATCCGGCCCCGATTCGTATTCATACATCGCCCCGCGCTTGACCAGCGAACCGCCCACGGAAACGTGCGCCATTTCGTGCGCGCGCACTTCCTGGTCGCGTTTTTTCAGGTAATCCACCTGCTGTTTTTCTTCTTCGCTCAGCGGCTCGCCATTTTGCTTGCGCTCGTCCGGGCTGGCGGATTCATCGGCCTTTTTCGCCTCATCCGGCTGGCCTTCCTGTTGACCTTCCTGTTGATTATCCTGCGCCTGTTGCGCCTCATCCGGCGGCGTTACGTTTTTTGGCGCCTGTCCGCTAAGCGTGACGTGGAAAGACTCCCCCTCTCCTGCCTGATTTGCTGCACCCGGCCTGCCCGCGTCCGCACCTTGCCCTTCCTGCCCTGCGGAACGGCGCGCAACTGCCGCCTGGCCGGACATCTGCGACGTCCACCAGTCGGTACCGTATCCGGAAATGGCATCCAGGCTCATGGCTTATTCCTCCTGCCGCGCACTGCACGCGGGCAGACGAAGCGGCGTCAGGCAATTTCCCGCACGCCCTGCGAAGCCTCAGCGCCTTGTGCGCCCAGCCCCGCCGTGGCACGGAAAAGCTGCATACCGGGATGTTCGCGCGGCTGCTCTGCCGCCGCAGTCGGCGCCACAGGCTGTTCCGCCGCCGCAGCGTTTTCTGGCGCCGGACGCACCGGCGCTGCCGACATCTCGCCGCCCGGCACGCCTTGCGGCATACCCGGCGCGGTTTGTTCGGCAGTGCGCATCTGCGCGCGGGAAAGGTCGGTAGAAGCCGCCGTCTCGCCCATGGCATCGCGCGCCTGCGCCTGACGTGCCGCATCGCTGATCTGCACCTCCACGCCCTGCGGCGCCTCGCCCTGCCGGTCAACCGGCGGCTGCACCTGCGCGTTGGTCGCGGCCTGCTGCTGCACATTGCGGGCAGCGCCAATCGCCTGCCACGCCTGATTCATCAAGGAAGAATTGTTTTGTACGGCATCCATGATGACAACCTCCTGCATACACGACGGGCACAATGACCCATGAAGACACGCTCACTGTACTCCTGTCTTGTGTGTTTGTGTACACCCAAAAGCGTATCCAGATTTGTCACGCCTCGGCGCTCACTTGACAACATGGATGCATTGCATCACATTTGCCATCGCTCCCTCGGGCGAGGCACCGGATAGCTTCCCAGCTTCGGCTGCAACAGCGCCGGTCACGAATACCTCGCCCGTGCGGAGTTTTCTTTTGCCTGCACGCAGCGCACATACAGGCCGCCACGCCGCTTGCGACTGTTGCGCAAGAATTGACTTCTCTGCGCGCCCGCGCCTACACTGCCTTGCCCTGTGGAGAGACTGCGGACGGACGTTTTGTACGTATGCGCTCCGGCAGCTTCGGCTGTAGCAAGTGGCACGTTTCGGGTCTTCTTCCGCAGGGTATTTACTGTTACTGCCAGCTTCCGGCAACCTGCGCGCACCTCGCACCGTCACGCCCACGACGGATGCTTTCGTCTGCAAGGCAAGCGGCGCGCAGTCGGCAGGATTGAAATTTGCAACCCACTGTGCCAGACTGGGCGCCCCTGCCGGGCGGATGGAAGTCAGCTTAAGGTTATCTTCCTTGAGAGATGCGGCCACCCATATGACGGCAGGGGATTTTTATTGCACTCCGTTATTGCACTCCGCCGCTGCAAACGCTGCCCCCGCCGCCTCGTCCATCCTCTGCTGCACCATCTCCATGTCGCGGTGCAACCTGTACGGGGCTGTCTTGCTCGCGCCGCCACGCATTTATTAGAATGCGGTTATGCCCGTCAACGAAGGCAGGCGGATTCAAAGTTTCGTGCTTTGGAACCTGCGCAGGTTGGCGGGCATTCTCATTTCTTGCGCGCACCAGCGCCGCATCGTTCCGCCTGTTCTGCGGCAGTGCCTCCCGCGCCTTGCCCGCACGCCAGCAGGCCTCCCACTGTGACGGGCTGGTTTGCTTCGCCGTTCTTGACTTGCGCTGCGAACTGCGACAATCTCCTCCAAGCGCGGCAACAATCTGGCCTTTGCGCATCAGGGGGTCAGATTGTAGGAACGGGGAAGATGGAAAGGCAGTCCCGTTTCCACCCGCGCCAATTTCGCACCCGGCGAGTGCGGGATGGTTGTTTCTGTGGTTGCGACAATCGCACGCGCGCCATCCGCATCCAGCCCGTGCACGTCGTTCATCCCCGCCCATCGCTTTGAAAACCTCCGCCAGCGCGCCCGCTTGCCGTTGGCGGATTGACCTTGCGCACCCCGCTCAAATAGAATTGAGGCTGGAAGGGCTGGTATTGGGGTTGCTGGCGTTCGCGTCACCAACTAACGTTCCTGCCAGTCCTTCCGAAGGGCTGGTGCTGGGGGTTCTGGCGTTCGCGTCACTGCCCCGCCCTTTTCCCGCCAGCCCTTCCGAAGGGCTGGTGCTAGGGGTTCTGGCGTTCGCGTCACTTCCTCGCCCATTTTTAGGTGCCAGTCCTTCCGAAGGGCTGGTGCTGGGGGGCGTGGCGTTCGCGTCACTCCCTAACCCTTGTCCCGCCAGCCCTTCACCTCCCGCGCAACAGATATGTGTCGCGCCCGAGGCCGGGTGAGAGCTGGCTGTGTCCCGGCGGCGCGAAAGGTTGGCATCCTTCGCAGACGAATCAACAATCTCGACAACGCTCCGGGAAGGGGAAGCTGGCTCTGAATCTTCATTCCAGTTTCGCATTGTTTCTCGGAGCGTTCCTTTTTGCGCACGCGCGGTCTTGTGTTCTATTCTTTTCCGACGAGGCAAGTTGTGCTCCGGCGTTGGGGGCAATTTGTATCGGGGTCGACGGAGTGGGCATGCCACTCGACCGGTCTTGAACGCCCAAGATAGCGGGCGCATGCCTCTGCCCCTCCGCGCCCCTCGTTGCATCCTTGCCGCCGGTAATCTCCACATTGACCGCGCGGGCAAGCCCGTATACAGTGATTCCACGCCCTCGAATCGAAGCGGGACGAGACGTACTGCCTTGGTCGTCAAATCCATGTACGATGGGGGCTTGCCGCATCTGCACCAAGGCGATGTCATACAAGCGATGCGGCACCTTCCCTCCGCGCACCTCGTTGCATCCTTGCCGCCGGTGATTTCCACGTTGACCGCGCGGGCAAGCCCATATACAGTGATTCCCTGCCCTCGAAACGAAGCGGGACGAGACGTACTGCCTTGGTCGTCAAATCCATGTACGATGGGGGCT
>JAFZMK010000315.1 GCA_017553285.1 Rhodocyclaceae bacterium | reverse complement strand
TTCCACCAGGCGGCGAGCAGTTTTTTGTCTGCCTGAAAGTCTTCGGCTTCGAGCTGGTGAATCATCTCGCGCAGCACTTCGCGCACGTCGCCGACGATGGGAATGTCGGCAGTCACGCGCTTGGAGATGGCAGAGGGGTCGACGTCGATGTGGATGATGGTGCGCGGCTCTTCGGCAAAGTGGCGGGTGTTGCCGACCACGCGGTCGTCAAAGCGGGCACCAATGGCCAGCAGCACGTCGCAGTGGTGCATGGTCATGTTGGCTTCATAGGTGCCGTGCATCCCGACCATGCCGAGGAATTGCTTGTCCGTGCCGGGATAGCCGCCCAGCCCCATGAGGGTGGAAGTCACCGGCATGTTCAACATGCGGGCAAGCTGGGTGAGTTCGGCAGCCGCGCCGGAGAGGGTGACGCCGCCGCCGGTGTAAATCAGCGGGCGACGGGCGGCAAGGAGTTTTTGCACCGCTTTGCGGATTTGCCCCTGATGGCCTTTGACCACGGGGTTGTACGAGCGCATGAGGACTTTTTTCGGGTAGTGCCATTCGGCCTTTTGCGCCGTGACATCCTTGGGGATGTCGACCAGCACGGGGCCGGGGCGACCGGTGCGGGCGAGGTGAAACGCCTTGCGCATGGTCTCAGCAATCTTGCTGGCGTCTTTGACCAGAAAATTGTGCTTCACGCAGGGGCGGGTGATGCCGACGGTGTCGACTTCCTGAAAGGCGTCTTCGCCAATCATCGTGGTGGGCACCTGACCGGAGACGATGACCAGCGGGATGGAATCGCAATAGGCGGTGGCAATGCCGGTGACGGCGTTGGTGGCGCCGGGGCCGGAGGTGACAAAGACCACGCCGACCTTGCCGGTGGCGCGGGCGTAACCATCGGCGGCATGGACGGCGGCCTGTTCGTGGCGCACCAGAATGTGACGGATGCTGCCCTGGTGGCTGAAAAGCGCGTCGTAAATATGCAGCACGGAACCGCCGGGGTAGCCGAAGATATATTCGACCTTTTCTTCCTGTAGGCTTCTGATTACAATTTCGGCACCCGTGATTTCCATGGACGTACTCGCTTTTCCTGTTGCGTTGCAGTATGAAGTTTGCCCGCTGCACTGTGCGAACGGACAAGCGCGTAACACTACCGCCGCCAGCCGTTGAGGTCAACGGCGCAACGGCGAATTTCCGCGATGCAATATGCTTTGGAAGCCGTTTTCGCTTGCCCGGTGAAAACGGCTTGTGTGTTTTTTCTCATGTCTTCCCCCGATTCCGTGCCTTCGTCCGGTGCGCCGCGCCAAAGCGCAGAGCTTGCCAGCCTCCGCCGCCGTTTTGCCGCCATGCTCTACGAGCTGCTGCTGCTCGTTGGCGTGGCTGCCGTGTGCTGGCTGTTTCCGTGGATGATTATGGGCATGACGCTGCAATGGACGCCGCCCGGGGAGGTGGCGCTGCTGGATTTGCTGCTGGTCTTCGGGCTGTATTTCGTCTGGTACTGGCAGCGCCACGGGCAAACGCTGGCGATGCAGACCTGGCGGCTGAAAGTGCTCGACCGCGCCAGCGGGCGCAATCCGTCGCCGCGTCAGGCGCTGGCGCGCTATGGGCTGGCGTGGCTGTCACTGATTGCCTGCGGTGCGGGCTTTTTGTGGGCGTTCATCGACCGCGACCGCCTCTTTTTGCACGACCGCCTGTGCGGTTGCTGTGTGGTGTGGCTTGCGCCCCGCTGAGAGGTATCATATCCGGTTCGCCGCAGCGCCGTTTTTTGCTTCCGAGAGTTTTCGCCAAACCGTTGTTCATGTCGTCGATTACCGCTACTGTCCGCCGTTCTGACTACCGTCCGCTGTTCTGGACGGTGGAACACGTCGCGCTGGAATTTGATCTGGATGTTGAGTGCACGCGCGTGCGTGCCACGCTGCAATGCGTGCGCAATCCCGTGCTGGGCTTTGCCGAACCCGAGCCGCTGCAACTCTACGGCGAAGACCTGGAACTGACGGGGCTGTGGGTCGATGGCCTGAAGCTGGACGAGAGCGCCTATACGCGCGATGAACACCGTCTGGAACTGCCGCTGGATGCGCGCCGCCCGCAGAAGGAAGTGGTGGTGGAGACGCGCATCCATCCGGCGAAAAACTTTGCCCTCTCGGGGCTGTATGCCTCGAACGGCGGGCTGTTTACGCAGTGTGAGGCGCAAGGTTTCCGGCGCATCACGTATTTCCCCGACCGTCCGGACGTGATGGCCTGCTATGACGTGACCTTGCGCGCATCCCGCGCGGCCTTCCCCGTGCTGCTGTCCAACGGCAATCTGGTGGAAGCGGGCGATTTGCCCGATGGCCGTCATTACGCCTGCTGGCAAGACCCGTTCCCCAAGCCGAGTTATCTTTTCGCGCTGGTGGCCGGTCGGCTGGAATCGCTGGAAGCGCGTGTGTGTACGGCTTCCGGACGTGAAGTGTTGCTGCAAGCGTGGGTCGAGCCGGGCAACACGGCGCGCGCGCGCCATGCGCTCGATTCGCTGATTCAGGCGATGCGCTGGGATGAAGCGCGTTTCGGGCTGGAACTGGATCTGGACCGCTTCATGATTGTCGCCGTGCAGGATTTCAACATGGGGGCGATGGAAAACAAGGGCTTGAACATCTTCAACGCCAAGTATGTGCTCGCCTCGCCGCAGACGGCCACGGACGACGACTTTGCGCGCATTGAATCCGTGGTGGCGCACGAATATTTCCACAACTGGACGGGCAACCGCGTCACCTGCCGCGACTGGTTCCAGCTCACCCTGAAAGAAGGGCTGACGGTGTTCCGCGACCAGGAATTTTCCGCTGACCAGTTCGCCAGCGCCGTGCGCGAGGCGGGCGAGGCGGCGATGGCTACGGCGCGTGCCGACAAGCGAATTCAGGACGAGCAGATGCTGCGCGCCGTGCAGTTTCCGGAAGACAGCGGCCCGATGGCGCATCCCATCCGTCCGAACCAGTATCAGGCGATTGACAACTTCTACACCGCCACGGTCTATGAGAAAGGCGCCGAAGTCATCCGCATGATGCAAACACTGGTCGGCAGCGACGGTTTTCGTCGCGGCATGGATTTGTATTTCCGTCGGCATGACGGCAAGGCCGTTACCTGTGATGACTTTATCGCCGCCATCGCGGATGCCAACGGCGTCGATTTTGGCCGCTTCCGCCGCTGGTACGAACAGGCGGGCACGCCGCGCCTGAAAGCGGCCTTGCAATACGATGCGGGCGCGCGGGTCGCCACGCTGCACCTGTCGCAAAGCACGCCGCCCACGCGCGGGCAGACGGAAAAACTGCCGCTGGTGCTGCCGGTGGCGGTGGGGCTGTTGCGTCCCGATGGCAGCGATTTTGCGCTGCGTCTGGCCGGCGATGCGCCCGCCAGCGCGCAGGCCGGACAGACTACGCGCCTGCTGGTGCTGGAAGAAGAACAGGCTACCTGGCATTTCACGGAGATTGATGCGCCGCCCGTGCTCTCGCTGCTGCGCGGTTTTTCCGCGCCCGTGCTGCTGGAATACGATGAACCGCTGGCGCATCTGGTGCACCGCATGGCGCACGATAGCGACCCGTGCGCCCGCTGGCAGGCGGCGCAAGACTGCATGGTGCGCGTACTGCTGGAAATGGAACGCACCTTTGCCGCCGGTGCGGACGAAGAGACCGCGCACGCCTTGCTGCCCGAAGCCCTTGTGCAGGCGATGACGGCGGTGCTCGACAATGAAGCACTGGCGCCGCATTTTCGGGCGCTTGTGCTGCGTCCGCCGCCCGAGGCGATTCTCATCGACAGCGCCGCAGGCGAAATCGACCCGCACAGCCTGCGCCGCGCGGGGATGTTCTTTCGCCGCGCGCTTGCCCGCCAGATGCGAGAGGAATGGCTGCGCGTACTGGCGCGCCCGCAACCGGCGCAATGGCGCTATCACCCGCAGGACGTGGGCGAGCGCGCGCTGTTTGCGCTGGCGCTGGGCGAGCTGTGCTGCATCGGCGAAGCGCAGGCCGTCGCGCTGGCGGTGCGCAGCTACAACGCCGCGCAGGACATGACCGCCCGTTTTGTCGCGCTCTCGGCGCTGATGCGCGTGCCGGACGCGCAATTTGCTGCCTGCGAACACGCGCTGGATGATTTCCGCGCCCGCTATGCCGGTGAGCCTGCGCTGCTCGACAAATGGTTCGCCTTGCAGGCGGGTGCCTGGCGCTGGCAGGAAAACGCCCGTCCGGTCTATCACCGCGTGCGCGAATTGCTGGAAGACACGGCGTATGTGCGCACCAATCCGAACAAGGTCTATGCGCTGCTGGGCGCGTTTTTCCGAAACGCCGCCGAGTTCCACCGCGAAGACGGGCGAGGTTATGACCTGTGGGCGGACGAAGTGCGTGCCATTGATGCCGACAATCCGCAACTGGCGGCGCGGCTGGTGCGGCTGCTGGAAAACTGGCGCAAATTCCCGCAGCCGGTGCGCGCGCGCATCTGCCAGCGGCTGGCGCAGTTGAACGATGCGCCGGGCTTGTCGCGCAACGTGCGCGAAATTCTCGCCGCCACGCAAGGCGAAGGCGCGGGGCAATGATGAGTAGGGAAGCAGTCTGACGTGCGTCTGTCCAAACTGAAACTGGCCGGCTTCAAAACCTTTGTCGACGCCACCACGGTGCTCACGCCGGGGGCGTTGGTCGGCATTGTCGGCCCCAATGGCTGCGGCAAGTCAAACATCATCGATGCCGTGCGCTGGGTGCTGGGCGAGAGCCGTGCCTCGGCGCTGCGCGGCGCGTCCATGCAGGACGTGATTTTCAACGGCACCAGCGGGCGCAAGCCGGTCTCGCGCGCCAGCGTCGAACTGGTCTTTGACAACCGCGAAGGGCGCGCGCCGGGGCAGTGGGCGCAATATGCCGAAATTTCCGTCAAGCGCGTGCTCGACCGCAGCGGCGAATCCTCCTATTTCCTGAACGGCACAGCGGTGCGCCGCCGCGACGTGATTGACCTGTTCCTCGGCACTGGCCTGGGGCCGCGCGCCTACGCCATCATCGAGCAGGGGATGATTTCGCGCATCATCGAAGCGCGCCCGGAAGAAATTCGCGGTTTTCTGGAAGAAGCCGCCGGGGTGACCAAATACCGCGAACGCCGCCGGGAGACCGAAGGGCGGCTGAGTGATGCGCGCGACAACCTGACGCGCCTGGCGGACATTCGCGGCGAACTGGGCGAGCGCCTGGAACGGCTGCAAGCGCAAGCCGAGGTCGCCGCCCGTTACCGCCAACTGCAAGCCGAACACACCGAAAAGCAGCATCTCGTCTGGCTGCTGCGGCGCAATGCCGCGCGCAGCGAAGCCGCCCGCATGACGGCGGAACTGGCCACGTTATCGACTACGCTGGAAGCCTCTTCCACGCACCTGCAAGACTTGCAGGGCGCCATCGCGCAGGCGCGCGAAGATGTCGACCAGGCTTCGGAAGCCAGCCACGCCGCGCAGGCCGATTTGTATTCGGCGCGCGCCGAACTCGCCCGCATCGAACAGGATTTGACGCAAGCACAAGCGCAGCGCCAGCGCGCCACCCGGCAACTGGAAGAACTCGCCCGTGATGAACAGCAATGGCAGGCGCGCGGGCAAACCGCCAGCGAGGAAGAAGCGCGCTGGCAAGAATTGCTGGCGGCTGCCGAGCACGCCCTGCAATCGGCGCTGGCGCGCGTTGAAGCGGAAGAAAACGACGTACCTGCCGCCGAAGAAGCCGTGCGCGCCGCGCGCGATGCGCAAGGCGAAGCCCGCCAGCGGCTGGCGCTCACGCGCGAACAGTTGCGCGCCGAAGAAGCCGCGCACGCCGCCGCCGGTCGCACACTGCAAGCGCTGGCCGCCCGCCGCGAGCGCAACGCCGCCATTACCGCCACCATTCAGGCACCGCACGCCGACGAAGTCGCCGCCGCGCAAAGCGCACTGATTGAGGCGCGCGCCGCCGCGCAAGCCGCCCGCGCCCAGTTGCAGCAACACACGGACGCGCTGCCGGCGCTGACCCAAGCCAGCCAGAGCGCACGCACGCACGCGGCGCAAACGCAAAGCCGCGCTGCCGAAGTGCGCGCCCGTTTGAGCGCGCTGGAAGGCTTGCAGGCGCGCATGGCGGCGACCGGCAAACTCGGCCAGTGGCTGCATGAACGCGGCTGGGCGGACGCCCCCGCCGTCTGGCAGTCGGTGCGCATTGAAAGCGGCTGGGAAGGCGCGCTGGAAGCTGTGCTGCGCGAACGCCTCGGTGCGCCGTGCGGGGTGGGCATCGAAGCCGCCGCCGCCATGCTGGATGCACCGCCGCCGGAGACCTTCGCGCTCGCCCTGCCGGTGGCAGAGTCCACGCCGCAAGTGCGTGTGCCCGGCGGCGAATGCGTGCCGCTGCGGGAAAAACTCACCATCGCAGATGCTGCCGTCGAGCGCGTGCTCGCCGCCTGGCTGGCGGGCTGCTACGCCGTCGAATCGGTGCAAGACTGGCTGGCGCGCGCCGAAACCTTGCCCGCCGGTGTCACTTTGGTCAGCCGCGACGGGCACATGCTCGCCCGTGGCGCGCTGGTTTGCCACGCGCCGCAAGAGCGCACCCACGGCGTGCTGGAACGCCAGCAAGAAATCGAAACCTTGCGCGGCGAAGTGGAGCAGTTGCAGGAAGCCGCGCGCGAAGCCAGCGAAGCCGTGCAGCGCGCGCAGCAGGCGGAACAGGCCGCGCGTGAAGACCTCAACCGCGCCCGCGAAGCGGTGCAGACAACCAGCGCGGCGGCGCACGCGGCAGAGCTGGCGCATCAACGCCTGGCGCAGGAACAGCGCCACGCCGAAGAACAGCAGCAGCGCATTGGGCACGAAGCTGCCGAACTGGCGCGGCAAATTCAGGCCGAAACCGACGCCCGCGCGCAACTGTCCAGCCGCGTGCAAGAGCACGAAGCGCGCGCGCGCGCCGAGCACGAAGCGCTGGAAGCTGCCGGGCGCACAAGCGCCGAAGCCGAACAACGGCTGGCGGCTGCCCGCGCGCAGGAAAAAGTGCGTCTGGAAGCGCGCCAGCAAGCGCAGGTGCGCGCTGCCGAATGTCGCGGCAAACTGGAAGCCGTCCGCCAGCAGGCGCGCTCTGCCGCCGAACAATGCGAACGTTTGCAGCAGGAAAGCCGCCGCCTGCAAGGCGAACTGGCGGCGCTGCCCGAAGAGCACAGCTTGCAGCAAACGCGCGAAGCGGCGCAATCTGCCGAGGCGCGCCGCCAAAGCGCGCTGGCCGCCTGCCGCGAGACGCAAGAAGCGCGTCAGGCGCGGCTGCGCGAACTGGAAGAAGGGCGGCTGCGCGCCGAGCACGAAGCCGCGCCCCTGCGCGAACAGATTGGTGAGCTGCGTCTGGCGGTGCAAGCTGCCGAACTGGAAGTAGGCAATCTGGACGAGCGTCTGCGCGAAGCACAGGCAGATGAAGCCGCGCTTGCCCCGCTGCTGGCGCAAGCGCCGCGTGAAGCGCAACTGGCGCGCGAAGTGTCGCGGCTGGCCAAAGAGCTGGCCGGGCTGGGCGCGGTGAACCTTGCCGCGCTCGACGAACTGGCGCAGGCGGGCGAGCGCAAGGAATATCTGGATGCGCAGCACGAAGACCTGTCGCAAGCCATCGAGACGCTGGAAAACGCCATCCGCCGCATCGACCGCGAAACCCGCGCGCAACTGCAATCGACCTACGACACCGTCACCGCCCACTTTGGCGAAATCTTCCCGCAGCTCTTCGGCGGCGGGCAGGCGTATCTGGAGCTGACGGGCGAAGAAATCCTGGATGCGGGCATCCGCATCGTCGCCCAGCCGCCTGGGAAAAAAAATGTTTCAATTCATCTACTGTCCGGCGGGGAAAAAGCGCTGACCGCAATTGCGTTAGTATTCGCAATGTTTCACCTCAACCCGGCGCCGTTTTGTATGCTGGACGAGGTGGATGCGCCGCTGGACGACGCCAACACCCGCCGTTATGGTGAAATGGTGCGGAAAATGTCGTCGCACACGCAGTTTTTGTTCATCAGTCACAACAAAATCACCATGGAAATTGCCGAACGTTTGGTGGGGGTGACGATGCAGGAACAGGGCGTTTCGCGTATCGTAGACGTAGACATGGAAGAAGCCCTCCAGTTGGCCGAACAGGCGCGGCGGGCGTAAGACCAAAGGCAGAACACGAGACAGGACACAGACAGGAACACACGGAATGGACAGTCAATTGCAGATCGGCCTGATCGTGCTGGGGATGCTGGCAGTGGTCGGCATTTTTGCGTACAACAAATGGCAGGAAGGGCGCTACCGGCGCGAGGCGGAAAAGAATTTTCGCCCGTCGGACACGCGCGATGTGCTGCTCGATGACGCGCACAACGCCCGCGCCCGCCGCATCGAGCCGGGCGAATTGTCCGTCCCCGCCAGTGAAGGCGCGCGCGTCGAACCGTCCGATCCGGCGCTGACGGCCAGTGCGGATGAGGTGCAGCGCAAGCCCGGCAAGGCGCGCCGGCGCGCGAAAGTGGGCGAAGAGCAAAAAGTGCCCGACCTGGGTCGCCCCGAAACTTCCCCGGATGACACCATGCGCGTGCGCACGCGCCGCAATGCCCCGCCGGTGCCCGAATGGGTCGCTTCCCCGACGATTGACTGCGCCATTCGCACCGAAGCCTTTGATGCGCTGGAAGCGCCCCAGTTGTGGGCGGTGCAGCTCGAGCAGATGAAGGGCGTGACGCGCCCGGTGCGCTGGTATGCCTTTGATGACAGCCGCAACGACTGGATTGTGCTCAACGCGCAGACCAAAAGCAGCCACAACTGGTTTTGCGCCGTGCTGCAACTGGTCGACCGGCAAGGCGCGGTCACCGAAGGCGAGTTTGCGAATTTTGCCGGCGGCGTGCAGTGCGTTGCCGAACAATTCCTCGCCATGCCGGCGGACATGCTCTCGCGCGCCTCGATTCTCTCGCGCGCCAACGACCTGGACCGCTTCTGCGCCGGCGTTGACGTGCAGGTGGGCGTCAACGTGCTCTCCAGCGGCGCGCCCTTCAATGGTGCCAAGATTCGCACGCTGGCCGAATCCAGCGGCATGCATCTGGAAGAAGATGGCCGCTATCACACCAAGGATGAAAACGGTGCCACGCTCTATTCGCTGGGCAGTTCGGATGCCAATGTGCGCTTTGACGCTGCCAGCCTGCCGCGCTTGCAGGTGGGCGGGCTGACCCTGCTGCTCGATGTGCCGCTGGCGCCCAATGGCGCGGAAGCCTTCGACCGCATGATGAAGCTGGCCAATCTGGTGGCGCATTCGCTGGGCGGCAACGTGGTCGATGACAACCGCATCCACTTCGGTGCCGAGGCCGCCGCGCTGATTCGTTCGCAGATTGTGCAGTTCCAGGAAAAAATGAACGCCGCCGGCATCCCGGCTGGTGGTGAAATCGCCAAGCGCCTGTTCTCGGTGCAAGCCCGCGCCGCCGCCCCCGCTGCCACTGCCCCCGCCGACTCCGCCGCCACCGCCCCTGCCGCCTGAAATGCCGATGGCTTCGATTCCCGCCGAGGCGCGCGAACGCGCACAGGCTTTGCGCGCGCAACTGGCGCGCTATGGGCACGCCTACTATGTGCTCGATGACCCGCTGGTGCCCGATGCGGAATACGACCGCCTGTTTCGCGAACTGGCCGCGCTGGAAGCGCAATGGCCGGCGCTGCTCACGCCCGACTCGCCCACCCAGCGCGTGGGCGGCGCGCCGGTGCCGGAACTGGCACCCGTGGCGCACAGCGTGCCGATGCTCTCCATCCGAACCGAGACCGACGACACCGCCGCCGGTGCCGTGGCGTTTGATGCCCGCGTGCGCAACGCGCTGAATCTGGCTGCCGACGCGCCGCCGCTGAGCTACCACGCGGAACTGAAATTTGACGGGCTGGCGGTGAGTTTGCGCTATGAACACGGCCAGCTTGTTTGCGCCGCCACGCGCGGCGATGGGCAAACCGGCGAAGACGTTACCCACAACGTGCGCACCATCGGGCAGATTCCGCTGCGCCTGCATGACGAAAACCCGCCGCCGCTGGTGGAAGTGCGCGGCGAAGTCTATATGCGCCACGATGCCTTCGCCGCGCTGAACGAACGGCAGGCGCGCGCGGGCGCCAAACTGTTTGCCAACCCGCGCAACGCCGCCGCTGGTACCTTGCGCCAGCTCGATGCGCGCATTGCCGCGCAACGTCCGCTGGCGTTTTTCGCTTACGGGCTGGGTGCGTCCGATGGGTTTGCCGTGCCTGATACGCAGGATGCGCTGCTGGCGCAGTTTGCCCGCTGGGGTTTTCCGGTCTGCTCCGAGCGCACCGTTGCCGCAGGCGCGCAGGCACTGGCGGCGTTTCACGAACACGTCGCCGCCATCCGCGAGAGCTTGCCCTTTGACATTGACGGCGTGGTCTACAAGGTCAACCGGCTGGATGTACAGGCGCGGCTGGGCTTCGTCAGCCGTGAGCCGCGCTGGGCGGTGGCGCATAAATATCCGCCGCAAGAGGCGCTGACCGAAGTGCTGGATATTGACGTGCAGGTCGGGCGTACCGGCGCGCTCACGCCGGTGGCGCGGCTGCGTCCGGTGGCCGTGGGCGGGGTGACGATTACCAACGCCACGCTGCACAATCAGGACGAAATCGACCGCAAGGACATCCGCGTGAATGACACCGTCGTGGTGCGCCGCGCAGGCGACGTGATTCCCGAAGTCGTCCGCGCGCTGCCCGAACGCCGCCCGGCGGGAGCGGTGAAGTTTGACTTGCTGGCGCGTTACCCGGTCTGCCCGGTGTGTGGTTCGGGCGTGGTACGCAATGCCGATGAAGCCGTCGCCCGCTGCTCGGGCGGGCTGTTTTGCGCCGCGCAGCGCAAGCAGGCCATTTTGCATTTTGCCGGACGGCGCGCGATGGATATTGAAGGGCTGGGCGAAAAACTGGTGGAACAACTGGTCGATGAAGACATCGTGCGCTCGCCTGCCGACCTCTACCGCCTGACGCTGGACGAACTCGCCCGCTGCGAGCGCATGGGCGAGCGTTCCGCCGCCAATCTGCTCGCTGCCATTGCCGCCAGCCGCACCACCACGATGGCGCGGTTTCTGTTCGCGCTGGGCATTCGCAACGTCGGCGAGCGCACCGCCAAAGACCTCGCCTCGCACCTGCAAACCGTGCACGCACTGATGAATGCGGATGTAGACGCCTTGCAGCGCGTGCCGGATGTCGGCCCCATCGTGGCGCAAAGCATCGTGGATTTCTTTGCCGAGGCGCATAACCGCGACGTGCTCGCCGCCTTGCTGGATGCGGGCATTCACTGGCCTGCGCCGCCTGCGCCGGTGGCGGCAGACGCGGGTGCTGACCATCCCGTGCGCGGGCAAACCTTTGTGCTCACCGGCACGCTGCCCACGCTCTCGCGCGATGCGGCGCGCGAACGCATCGAAGCGGCTGGCGGCAAGGTCTCCGGCAGTGTCTCGCGCAAAACCCGTTACGTCGTCGCGGGCGAAGCGGCAGGCAGCAAACTGGAAAAAGCGCAGGCGCTGGGCATTGAAATTCTGGATGAGACCGCCTTGCTGGCATTGCTGGCGGCGGGTGCCGAATCTGAAAACCATGGTTCTCAAGGAGTTGCAACATGAAAAAAGTCACCAAAGCCGTTTTCCCCGTCGCCGGTATGGGCACGCGCTTTTTGCCCGCGACCAAGGCCAATCCCAAGGAAATGCTGCCGATTGTCGACAAGCCCCTGATTCAGTACGCCGTCGATGAGGCGCTGGCCGCCGGGATTACCGAACTCATCTTCATCACCGGGCGCACCAAACGTTCGATTGAAGACCACTTCGACAAAGCCTACGAGCTGGAAACCGAACTGGAAGCGCGCGGCAAGAAAGAACTGCTGGAAATCGTGCGCAAAACCATTCCTTCGCACGTCAACTGCATCTACATCCGGCAGGCCGAGGCGCTGGGGCTGGGGCACGCGGTGCTGCGCGCCGCGCCGGTGGTGAGCGAAGACGAAGCCTTCGCCGTGCTGCTGGCGGATGATTTACTCGACAATCGCGGCGGCGAACCCGTGCTCAAACAGATGATTGACGTGTATTACTACAACCGCTGTTCGATTCTCGGCACCATGAACGTGCCGCGCGAAGAAACCAGCCAGTACGGCATCATCAGCGTCGAAGAACACGCCGGTGCCAGCTTGCGCGTCAAAGGCATTGTGGAAAAACCCGCGCCGGAAAAAGCGCCTTCCACGCAAGCCGTGGTGGGGCGTTACATCCTCACGCCGCGCATTTTTGACCACCTGCGCGCCATCCAGCCCGGCGCCGGTGGCGAACTGCAACTGACCGATGCCATCGCCTCGATGCTCAAATGCGAAGCGGTGCTGGCGCACCAGTTTGAAGGCGTGCGCTACGACTGCGGCTCGAAACTCGGCTACTTGCAGGCCACCGTGGAACTGGGCTTGCACCACCCCGAAATCGGCAAAGAATTTGCCGCCTGGCTGGACGGGCGCTCTTCCCGCGCCAGCGGCAAGAAAGCGGGGAAAGCCTGATGGCGGAACACGGCTTTGCCTTCAGCGCGGACACTTTCCGCGAATTGGCGCAAGATGCGCTGACGCTCGCCAAAAAGGGCGGTGCCAGCGCCTGCGAGGTGAATGTTTCTGAAGGCTTCGGTCTGACCGCCTCGGTGCGCCGGGGTGAAGTCGACACGCTGGAATACAACCGCGATAAAGACCTGAGCGTCACCGTCTATCTTGGCCAGCGCAGCGGCCACGCCAGCACCTCTGATTTTTCGCCCACCGCCATGGCGGCGACGGTGGAAGCAGCGCTGGCGATTGCCCGTTTTACCGCCGAAGACCCCTGCGCCGGGCTGGCAGACCGCGAGCGCCTCGCCACCACGTTTCCCGACCTGCAACTGCATCACGCCTGGGCGTTGCGCGCGGACGAAGCGGTTGCGCTGGCGCGCCAGACGGAAGCGGCGGCGTTCGCTGCCGATGCGCGCATTACCAACAGCGAAGGCGCCAGCGTGGGCTGTCAGGAAGGGCATTTCATCTTCGCCACCAGCGAAGGGTTCATGGCCGGTTACGCTTCCAGCCGTCACAGCATTTCGTGCGCGGTGATTGCCGGGGAAGGCGAGGGGATGCAGCGCGAAGGCTGGTATGACTGCCGCCGCGCGCCCGAAGACCTCGATAGCGCCGAACATATCGGGCGCGAAGCGGCGCGGCGCGCGCTGGGGCGGCTGGGCGCGCGCAAGATTGCCACCTGCCGCGCGCCGGTGTTGTTTGCCGCGCCGGTGGCGCTGACCCTGATGGGCAATTTCACCTACGCCATCAGCGGCGGCGCGCTGTATCGCAAAGCCAGTTTTTTGCTCGACAGCATCGGTCAGCCCATCTTCCCGGCGCACGTGCAGATTGTGGATGACCCCGGCATTGTGCGCGGGCTGGGTTCGTCGGCCTTTGACAACGAAGGCGTGGCGACGGCACGGCGCGAACTGGTGCGCGATGGCGTCTTGCAGGGCTATTTGCTGTCTTCGTATTCGGCGCGCAAACTCGGCATGGAAAGCACCGGCAACGCGGGCGGTTCGCACAACCTGCTGGTCAGCGGCGGCGGCGGTTCGCTCGCCGAAATGGCGCGGCGCATGGGGCGCGGGCTGGTGGTCACGGAATTGCTGGGCAGCGGCGTCAATTACGTCACCGGCGATTATTCGCGCGGCGCTGCCGGGTTTTGGGTGGAAGAGGGCGAAATTGCCTGGCCGGTGGAAGAAGTCACCATCGCTGGCAATTTGCGCGAGATGTTCCGCAACATCGTTGCCATTGGCGACGACGTTTTGCCGCGCAGCGCCAAGCGCTGTGGCTCGGTGCTGATTGAAAGCATGAAAATCGCCGGGCGCTAAGCGCCGGGCGCGCAGGCTGCGAAGGTACAATTGCCGCCCATGAATACCACTGCCGCCCCCGCCGAAACCGCTCCCGCCCCCGCCGCCGCGCCGCGCTTTGTGCATTTGCGCCTGCACACGGAATTTTCCGTGCAAGACGGCATCGTGCAGATTGGCGATGCGCTGGGCATGGCTGCCGACGATGGCATGGTGGCGCTGGGCATGTCGGATTTGGGCAACCTGTTCGGCATGGTGAAGTTCTACAAGGCGGCGCGCAGCAAGGGCGTCAAACCCATCATCGGTGCCGATGTCTGGCTGGGCAACGAAGCCGCGCCCGACAAACCTTTCCGCCTGCTGCTGATTTGCCGCAACCGCGCGGGCTACGGCCAGTTGTGCGAATTGCTCACGCGCGCCTACATGACCAACCAGACGCACGGGCGCGCGGAACTGCGCCGCGAATGGCTGAG
>JAFZMK010000314.1 GCA_017553285.1 Rhodocyclaceae bacterium | reverse complement strand
TTGGTGACAATTTTGTTGCAGGCGCAGTAGTAACAAACTGTGTTGCAAAACGGGATGTGGAAGTATAATGAGAGAGGTTTGACCTCTCCGCCGCAAGCAGCGCGATCCCCCAACCATCGCTGCAAGGCGGCTGCATCGAATGTCGGCACGAACCGGTCTGCCGTCGGGTACGACGTGTAGCGCGGACCGTTGATGTCGAAGCGGCGTATCAACTCGGGGTCAAAGACCAGGTTGGGACTTTCCGCTGTTTTTTCGTTGTTGTTCATAAGGAATCTGGAGTTTCTGCATAAACGTTGATTGCCCGCTGTCGCGGGGCATAACTTTCTCAAAGTTCAGGGAAAGCGTGCTTGATGCGCATCAACGAATATGCAGGCTCACTGCCCCGACCGGAGAGCGCCGAGTGTTGCGTCCCAAACCTGTACCCGTCACCGTCGCGGACATCCGCAAAAACTGCTCGCAATGCCATTTGCTGGAGTTGTGCCTGCCCTTCGGCATGACCGAGACCGAAATCAACCGTCTGGAACAACTCATCGAAAGCCGCCGCCGCGTGCTGCGCAACAAGCCGCTGTACCGCTGCGGCGACCCGTTTGAAGCCATCTATGCCATCCGCACCGGCTCGTTCAAAACCGACGTGCTGCTCGAAGACGGTCGCCAGCAGGTCACCGGCTTTCATATGGCCGGCGAAATCCTCGGTCTGGACGGCATCGGCACCGAACGCCACACCTGCAACGCCATCGCCATGGAAGACAGCGAGGTGTGCGTCATCGAATACCGCCAGCTCGAGACGCTGGCACGCGAAGTCGAAGGTTTGCAGCACCAGTTTCACAAGGTGATGAGCCGCGAGATTGTGCGCGACCACGGCGTCATGATGCTGCTCGGCTCGATGCGCGCCGAAGAGCGCCTCGCCGCCTTCTTGCTGAACCTCTCGCATCGGCTGTCCATTCGCGGCTTTTCCTCTGCCGAGTTTCACCTGCGCATGACGCGCAACGAAATCGGCTCCTACCTTGGGCTGAAGCTGGAAACCGTCTCGCGCGCCTTCTCCCGCTTGCAGGAAGAAGGGCTGATTTTGGTGCAGCAAAAACACGTCAAGATTCTCGACCTTGCCAGCCTGCAAAAACTGGTGCACCCGCTCACCCGCCATCAGTCCGGCGAATGAGTCCGTCGCGTTTTCCGCCCATAAAAAACCGCGCGAGCACCGCGCGGTTTTTGTTTGCGCCGCATGGCTGCGCGCTATTTTCCGGCGCCTTCGTTTGCAGCGGCGGCCAGTTCCGCTTCCAGCCGGTTGGCGGGGATGTAGCCGCGAAAGCGTTTGCCGTTGGCCAGGAACAGCGCCGGAACACCGCGAACATCCCACTGGCGGGCAAGGCGAAGGTTGCGCGTGATGGTGTCCGAGTCGCAGGCGGCATCGGCGGGCACGCGCGCATTCAGCACCCATTCGCGCCACGCTGCTTCACGGTCTGGCGCGCACCAGATGTTGCGCGCCTTGCGCTCGGAATCCTTGCCCAG
>JAFZMK010000313.1 GCA_017553285.1 Rhodocyclaceae bacterium | reverse complement strand
CTACCCGCTGGTGCTCACCTGCCTGCGCGAGAGCGGCACCACCGCCTTTTTCACCCGCAGCTCGGCGGCCAACATCCCCGTCAACCTCGCGCTGGCCGAAAAACTGCGTCTGGACCGCAGCACCTACACCGTCACCATCCCACTGGGCGCGACCATCAACATGGAAGGCGCGGCCATCACCATCGCCGTGCTCACGCTTGCCGCAGTCAACTCGCTGGACGGCTACAGCATCACCTTCGGCACGGCGCTGCTGCTGTCCATCGTCTCGGCCATCGGCGCCTGCGGCGCTTCCGGCGTAGCGGGCGGCTCGCTGCTGCTGATTCCGATGGCCGCCAGCCTGTTCGGCATCCCGGAAGACATCGCCACGCAAATCATCGGCGTCGGCTTCGTCATCAGCGTGCTGCAAGATTCCTGCGAAACCGCGCTGAATTCTTCCACTGACGTGCTCTTTACCGCCGCCGCCGCGCAAACCGAAGAGAGCATCGACCGCCACGACGAAATCGCCCCACCCACCACCAGCGCCTGACGCACGCGCCCGGCAAAGAAAAACCGCCACTCCCTGCACGGGGCGCGGCGGTTTTTATTTTCCAATGCCAGCGGCGCGCGCTGTATCACCCAACATCGCCATATTCATCAAACAGCTTGTCCAGCGCGTCTTTTGATGTTGCGTTCAGCACCGCGTTGCGCATCTGGCTTTTCCCCATATCCAGTCGACGGAATTGCGACTGCCCGGAAATTTCGTTTTTCATCTCGCGGATAAGCTGCACGCGCCCCACAAAGGACTGCCCAATGTGTGCGTACTCCGCCAGCGCGTGCGCCTTTTCAAGGTTGTCGGCGAACTGCGCGCCGTGCGGTTCCAGAATATCCAGCACGTAGCTACCAGCATCATCGCGCCGCACGATGAGTAAATCCGGATACATGGATTTATGTTCCGTGCCTGCTTTATACGAAATGCACAGTGCCCACGCCGCACGCGCCGGGTTGCGAATCCAGCACACAAAATCCGTGCGCTTCTTTTCCTCAGCGACGACACCGGCTTCCCAGCTTCCCAGCTTGATGCGCGCCACGCCGCTTTCCTCGCCGACAAACAGGTGCATGGGGTCGCCTTCTTTGTCATCTTCGTTGCGGGGCATTTGCACGCGCTCTGGCAGGCGCAGGCTGTGCTTGCTCACAGGGTCGCCATCCATAACGATTTTGTCGTATTGGCGGCGAACGTTTTCGGCATCCCAGCCCTTGTAGCGCGTGATTTTCTGACGATATTCATCTTGCAAGCAGTGGAATTTTTTCTCTGCCCAGTTGTGCAAGCGGCGCATACAACATTCATCGGCAGCAAAAATAATCGTATCCACCATCCATGTCTGATCATCATCGTTCGGATCGCTTTCTTTGCAGATCATTCTGCCATAGGCTTCACCGATGCCTTCTGCCGCAAGTTTTTTACTGGAAATGCGGAACTGGCGCGCAATGTCCACGCCAACTGTTCCGAACAGATCCGGCTGTTGTTCCCCATCTCTGGCCTGTTCCTCTTGCATATTGACGTTGCTGTCAATCCCGCCAGAAATATTCACACCGACTGTCACCAGTCCGACTTTCCGTACTTTTTCTGCCAGCGCATCATATTCTCCGCTTTCCTTGAGTTCTAAAACATGTTTGCGCAGCATCTCAACCACATGGCTTTTCATATCATCCACGGCAGAGGGATACAGACCGCTTTGCGTAAGCACATGTGCCAATCCAAAGAGCGAGGACAAGTAACTCTTGATTTTCATGGGGCGCACTTGATAGGTTCGCACCCCGGCTTCATTGATGAAACGCAGCACAGCAACGCGATCAAAGGCGTCATTGCCCACGCTTGGCGTGACCGTCAATGTTTCGTATGTACTTCCTGATTCCACGTCGCCTCCGTAGCCACCTCCCTCGCGCAGCGCCTTGACAATGTCGTCCACGGTTGTCTTTTCAAAGTGCGGCAGGAACAGGTTCACATTGTCGAGCGTTTCATCCACATCAATGCGCCGCGCCAGCGGCGTGCGAATCATGCGCCCCAACAACTGCGCAATGTAAGTCGCGTCCTTGGCGCGGCGAAACGACATCATCGTCTCCGCCCGTGGGCAATCCCAGCCCGTCGTCAGGCTTTCCTTGAACAGCACCACGCGCACTGACGGATTGCCGTCAATTGCGGCGGGTTCTTCATAGGGCACTTCCAACCCGGCGAGATTGAGCGCCGCCTTTTCGCCAAAGGCATGCACCACCTGCCCCTTTTCAAACCGCCCGCCTGTGGCGCTTTCAATGGTGCGCAGGCACTCGTCCAGCGGCGTATCAGACGCATTGCCCTTGCCGCCCGGTTCCACCTGCACAATCAGCACGGGGGAAACAGGTTTTTCATCCTGTGCCTCGCAATAACTGCGCCAACGCTGGCATTTGTCTTGCCAATCTTCGGCAGCAGTGCGCAGCATACCCATTGACGTTTCAAGCGCACCGCTTACCGGATAATGGACAAAAATACGCTCTTTCAGCAGACCAGATGCGCGCACGTCATCGGGCAATATGGCCGTGCGGCGCACCGTTGTTGAGGCAATGCCCGTGACCAATTTGTCGAAACGTTCGCTTGTGGCTGACATGCCAATCACCAGCGGCATGGCGGGCAGTCCGTCCTCTGCGCTGCCCTTAAGAAACTTTTGCATGATGGTAGTGGCTTCTTTCATCTGGTTGCCGCCCAACATGCCCCGGTGTGCCTCGTCAATAATGATGTACAGGCGGTCAGATTTTTCGCGCACCGTATTGGCCAGCGTCTGCCAGATGGTGTAATTGCGGTCTCCTGCGCGCGTGATGCGCGAGTTTTTGCCCAGCTTTTGCGTATTCAGGAAATAGACACAGCCATCAGCAAGCGTTTCGCAGTCAAAACCATCGTCAATCGTGCAAAGCTGTCCGAGCCGGATGCGGTCAGAGCGCGTCAGGATTTTCATGCACGACTGCTCATTGAGCTGCGGCGAATCCGAAAGCCACACAAACACCGCATCCGGCTGCTCGGCATGATATTCACTGCCGAAAAGAATATCCTCAATCAGCGCCGCCATAACAATTGTCTTGCCTGCGCCCGTGGGCGCAGTGAGCGAAAGCACCTGGCGTTGCCGCCTCAGTGCTTGCCACTCATTGATGGCAAACGCGGCATTGGTACGCAATTCGCGCAGTGCGCGCTCCTGAAAGTCAAAAAGCGAGATTTTCATGCGGTGCGCTCCACATTGATGCGGAAGTTTTCAAGATAATCGCGGTAGAGTTGGAATGCCGCGCGGCAGCGCAGACCTTCAGCCATGTTTTGGAATGCTTTTTCGCTGTCCGTGACGAAATACAGCGTGTCAATTGCTGGCTGCTGCGCCAGTTCGCTGCGGAAGGCGGCATAGTGCTTTTCGTCCAGCAGCACGGCAAAGCGGTTGGCGGGATACAGCAGCATGGGCGGCAGGGGCGCAGCGCCGTCCAGCGTGGGGCACTCTCCCGCGGCGCCCGCTTTGAGCCAGAGCAGCGGCAGCAGGGCGGCGAACTGGCGGCCAAGGGCAACGCTGGTTTTGTCCAGAAAGCCGAGCTTGAAATAGATGGCATTGGCGGCAAAGCCCGCCGCCATGTCGCGTTCCGTGCCCAGGTATTGCCCTGCCAGCGGCTCGCCGCGCACGTTTTCGCCGCGAATGCTGCACACCGTGCGCGGCCATGTGACGTGGCGCGCAATGCCAAGCGCCTCCCATTCCTCGTCGCCCGGCTTGTGCCCGTCGGCGCGCAGCGCCTTTTCCTCGTCGGCGGAAACTTCGTTGTTTGTGACCAGTATGCAGCGCCGCTGCCCGCCGTCGGCAGCGTTGAGCAGATTCGCCGCGTGCAGCGTCGTGCCGCTGCCGGCGAAAAAGTCAAGGATGAGGGCGTTGGGCTTGTTCGCCACGAAAAAGCGCAGCGCATCGTGGACGGCGTAGAGGGACTTAGGGTATACGAATCTGTTCCCGATGATTGAGTTTAGTAAGTTTGTTCCATATCGCGAAGCATCATGCGCAAGAATGCGCCATTGAGTTCCAGGAATTATTTCGCGATATTCATTTGTTGATATTATAGAACCATCGGCATTATAGCCTTCTATTTTAAAACTGCCATCTTCAACTTTCCGTATATTGCCTTTTTTCAAATAAGTCAATGCGGCATGTCCGTTTCGTACTTTACCAATATGCACATAGCCTTTTTTCTGAAGGTCTCTTAAAGTTTTGGGCGAACATGACCAAACCCCTTCACTGCCATCTTGTCGTATCGGCCAAAGTGTTATTGCCCCTTTTCTATCAGGGATGTCCCTCCTATCCGTTTCCAAGGGAAGAGCGTCACCAATTTCAACAAAACGAGAGCCATCTTCGCTAATATAAATTGGATAAAAACACCCCGGAGAATATTGTCTGCGCCCATTTTTTGCGCCGCGCAAAAGGGGCTGCCAGAGCAAGCGAAGGGTTCTTGAATCGTTTGCATTCATACGCCATTCGTCAGATAAATCCAACCCTTGAACAGCGCAATCACCAAACTCAAGAAAATAAATATATTCATCCACCCGTCCAAATTGCATTTGCCTTGTAGCGCCTTGGCGAGAAATAACACTGCTTACCATCTGCATCCGCGCCTCTGGAAACAATTCTTCCAGCAGGCAGCCAAGGTGCAGGTATTCTTTTTCATCTATGGTGACAATGAGCACGCTGTCGCGCGGGTTGAGCAGGCGTTTGGCGAGTTTGAGCCGCCGCTCCATCATGGCGAGCCATTTGCTGTGGCGCCATGCGTCGCTGGGGTCTACATAGTCGTTGTTGTATTTCCAGTCTTTTGCGCGGGTGTTGTAGGGCGGGTCAATGTAGATACAGTCCACTTGCCCTTCGTAGAGCCAGAGCAGGGTTTGCAGGGCGTGGTAGTTCTCGGCTTCTATGAGGGTGTGCCAGAGGGCGCTTTCCGGTGCGTTCTGTATTGCGTCGATGCGTTGCAAGCAGGGATAAATGGCTTCGCCAAATTCAGCAACCGCTACGACCTCATTCAGCGCAAAAGAGCGTGCCTCGGGGGGGGGGAGGGGGATTTCTTTTTCTTTTCTGGCGTTTTTCCGGCCTTCAGCGGCCATTTCGGGCACGCAGATGGCTTTTTCACCCTCAATTTTGACAACGCGCCAAAGCGCCTTCATGGCGCCATCAGAGGCATTGTCCACACTGGGGACGATTTTACTTCCCACGCGCACGGGTACGCCGTGCAACAACGCGCGCTCAGGCAAATGCGGTTCAAAGACGAGGCCGAACTTTTTGCCCTTTTTCAGCTTGTCCGCTTCGCGCTGCAAGAGGGCGCGCAGCTTTTCGTCTGTGACTTGGGCGATGAGATCGTCAATAGCGGACATGGGCGTGCAGTCTGTGCAAAAAGATGTGGGCGGGTATTTTAGCGGGGGTTTTGTTCACAAAACGGCGCGGCGCGCCTTATTCCTCGCCGCGCGCGCGGCGCACGCGCCGTGCACGCACGCCTTCGGCCAGCGCGTCGAGCGCGCATACGCTGTCTTCCCAGCCGATGCAGGCGTCGGTCACGCTCTGGCCGTAGGTCAGTTCCAGGTCGGGTTTCAGATCCTGACGGCCTTCGACCAGATGCGATTCAATCATCGCGCCAATCAGCCGCGAGTCACCTGCGGCCAGTTGCGCGGCGAGGTTCGCCACTACGTCCAGTTGCAGCTTGTGCTGTTTGCGGCTGTTGGAGTGCGAACAATCGACCATCACCCGCGCCGGTACGCTGGCGGCGGCCAGCGCCTTGCACGCGGCGTCCACGCTGGCGGCATCAAAGTTCGGCTCTTTGCCGCCGCGCAAAATCAGGTGGCAGTCTTCGTTGCCGCAGGTGCTCACAATCGCCGAGTGCCCCGCCTTGGTCACGGAGAGGAAATGGTGCGGCGCAGCGGCGGCCTGAATCGCGTCAATGGCGATGCGCACGTTTCCGTCCGTGCCGTTCTTGAAGCCGACCGGGCACGACAGGCCGGAGGCCAGTTCGCGGTGCACCTGGCTTTCCGTGGTGCGCGCGCCAATCGCGCCCCAGGCGATGAGATCCGCAATGTATTGCGGCGTAATCATGTCCAGAAACTCGGTGGCCGCCGGCAGGCCGCTTTCGTTGATTTGCCACAGCAATTCGCGCGCCATGCGGATGCCGTCGTTGATGCGGTAACTGTGGTCCAGCCCGGGGTCGTTAATCAGCCCTTTCCAGCCCACCGTGGTGCGCGGTTTTTCAAAATACACCCGCATCACCACGAGCAAATCCTTGGCCAGCCGCGCGGCTTCTTCTTTCAAGCGTTCGGCGTATTCCAGCGCGGCTTTCGGGTCGTGAATCGAGCACGGGCCGATGATGACCAGCATACGGTCGTCGGCACCATGCAGGATGCGGTGAATCGCTTCGCGCGCTTCAAAGGCCGTGGTCGCCGCCTTCTGCGTTGCCGGAAATTCGCGCAGCACATGCGCGGGCGGCGCCAGTTCCTTGATTTCGCGGATGCGGACATCGTCGGTGTGAATCTTCACGGCAGCATTGCTCATTTTCTTCCTCAGCGGTTTCGCGCAAAAAGGGTGCAGTGTAGCGCATTGCGCGGTGCAAAACTTGCACCGCGCGCGGGTTCTGTCATAGAATCGCCCGTTTTCCTTGCCCCACCGTTTCGCAGCGGGGGGCTTTTCCAACCCGTAAGGAGCATTCATGCGACACTACGAAATCGTCTTTATCGTCCATCCGGACCAGTCCGAGCAGGTGCCCGCGATGATTGATCGCTACAAGGGCATCGTCACTGCCCGTGGCGGCAAGATTCACCGTCTGGAAGACTGGGGGCGCCGCCAGTTGGCCTATCCCATCCAGAAAATGCACAAGGCGCACTATGTGCTGATGAACGTCGAGTGCGACGGCGAAGCACTGGGCGAAATCGAACACGCCTTCAAGTTTAACGACGCCGTGCTGCGCCACCTCATCATCAACAAGAAAGAAGCCGTCACCACGCCTTCGCCGATGATGAAAGAGGAAAAAGCGCGCTCGCTGGCAGCGGAAGAAGGCGAAGCGGCGGAAAAAACCGCCGAAAGCGCCGAATAAACCGCCGCCTCAGTACGGGTGAACGCACTGCGCCTGAGCGCCACACTGCGCGAACAGCACGCCTTGCGCCACACTCCGGCGGGCATCCCGGTCGTGCAATGCACGCTTGCCCACCAGTCCCGGCAGATGGAAGCCGGGCAGGAACGGGAAGTCAGCGTTGAGCTTGCCGCCGTTGCCCTCGGGGAACCCGCCCAACTGCTTGCCGCCGCCCCGCTGGGCATCGGTCTGCATGTAGAAGGATTCCTCGCCGCGCAAAGCCTGCGCAACCGCCGCCCCGTACTGCATCTGACCCACATCGAATTCATTGAAACCCAAGGAATGACATCATGAACCCGAAAGGCAAATTCAAGAAAAAAGACGACCACGGTGGCCGTGGCCTGTTCAAACGTCGCAAGCAATGCCGCTTCACGGTGGAAGGCATCGCCGAAGTCGACTACAAAGACGTCGACATCCTGAAAGACTTCATCACCGAGACGGGCAAAATCATGCCCGCCCGCATCACCGGCACCAAGGCTCACTACCAGCGGCAGCTTTCCACCGCGATCAAGCGCGCCCGCTTCCTCGCCCTGCTGCCCTACACTGACCTGCACAAATAACCGGGGGTGAGACAACCATGCAAGTTATCCTTCTCGAAAAAGTCATCAACCTCGGCGCGCTCGGCGACATCGTCACCGTCAAGGACGGCTACGCCCGCAACTTCCTGATTCCGAAAGGCAAGGCCAAGCGTGCCACGGAAGCCAACAAGGCCGAATTTGAAGCCCGCCGCGCCGAACTCGAACGCCGTCAGGCCGAAAAACTCGCGCAAGCGCAAGCGCAGGCGGAAAAACTCGCTGGCCTCATGGTGCAGATTACCCGCAACGCCAGTATGGATGGCCGCCTGTTCGGCTCGGTGACCAACGCCGACATCGTCGAAGCCCTCGCGGCGCAAGGTTTCAGCGTGGAACGCTCTGCCGTGCGTATGCCCGAAGGTCCGATCAAGACGGTGGGCGACAACAGCATCGAAATCGCCCTGCACACCGACGTGACCACCCACATCACCGTCTCCGTGCTCGGCGAACACCAGTAAGCACTGGTCGCAGCATCCGCCAAAAGAAAACCCCCGTTGCACAAACGGGGGTTTTTGTTTGCCTTGCACACGCGCCAAGACGCCGGGGCGCGCTATACATCGCTACTGCCCGTCGCCGCCCAGCCGTTTGAGCAAGGCGGAAAACTCGCCGCAAGCGCCCTTCGCCTCGCGCAGCAGCGCATCCCAATCCGGGGGCGGATGGCCGCTGTGCAGCATCCGCCCAAACACGCGGTAGGCATCCGAAGCGCTGCCGTAGGCGCGTTTTGTTTTTTCGTCATTCACCCACGCAAACACAATGATTCTGGCTTCACTGTGAAAACGGAAAAACAATCGGTATTGCTGGAAAAACTTGGCGCGACGCCAGGCGGTGTGTTCTGCGCCGAGCGTTTTGCCTTGGCGATATTCGGGGGCATCGGGGTT
>JAFZMK010000053.1 GCA_017553285.1 Rhodocyclaceae bacterium | reverse complement strand
GCGCCGATGCGCACGGTGTCGGCGTCCATGTCGACCTGAATGTCTTCTTTCGCAACGCCGGGCAGTTCGGCGTGGATGGTGTAGGCGTCGGCGCTTTGCGCGACATCGAGACGAATCTGGCTGGCGGCGGGCAGGCCGTCGCCATGCAGCGGGCGGATGAAAAAGCCGGGCGCGGCGTCATGCAGCAGTTCATCAAAAAGGTTGTAGGGGCGACGGATGGTCATGATGGTTTCTCCTGATGGGTTGGGGATTTTGTGGACGGGCGTTTTGCTGCCCTTGTGGGGGTAGATGGGGGTGCTCTGCGGGTTTTCAAGCCCTGACCGTTACAATGCCGCTTTCGCTGCGGGAAGAAGATGGAGAGCCAATCGTTTGTCATGCTGCTGTGGCTGCTGGGCGCGCTGTTTGCGGGCTTTTTTGTGCCTGTTCGCCGTGCGCGCACGCTGGTGCAGGTCAATCGCGCCATCAATGCGCTGGTCTACGGGCTGCTGCTGCTGATTGGTTTTTCGCTGGCAAAACAGGATGCGCTGGGCGCGCAACTGGCAGACATCGGCGCGCGCGCCGCCCTGCTGTTTGCCTGCATCCTCGGCGTCAATCTGCCGGCGATGATGGCGCTGGACCGCTGGCATCCGTGGCGCCGCCCGCTGCACGCGGCACAGGGCGCGGGGGCAAAAATCCGCTTGACGGGTACGCTGTTGCAGATGGCGTCGATGCTTGTGGGGCTGGCGCTGGGCGCGCTTACGCCGCGCGCGTGGCAGGCGCCAGAGGCGCTGATTACCTGCGTGCTGGTGGCGCTGATTGCGCTGGTGGGCGTGCAGCTTCGCGCCAGCGGTGTGCGGCTGCGGCAGGTGTTTTTGCACCGGCGCGGGCTGGAACTGGCGGCGGTGTTCACCGTCAGCACGCTGGCGGGCGGGCTGCTTTTTGCGTTGGTCTCCGGCGCGCATTGGGCGCTGGGGCTGGCGCTGGCCAGCGGCTTTGGTTGGTATTCGCTGTCCAGCGTGGTGCTTTCGACCACGCACGGGCCGCTGTGGAGCGGCGTGGCGTTTCTCAACGATATGGGGCGCGAATTTTTCGCGCTGCTGTTCATTCCGCTGCTGATGCGGCGCACGCCGTCCGCCGCCGTGGGCACGGGCGGGGTGACGACGATGGATTTCACGCTGCCGGTCATCCAGCATTCGGGCGGCGCAGAGGCAACCTTGCTGGCCATCAGCTTTGGCTTTCAGGTCAACCTTCTCTCGCCCATGCTGCTGGTATTTTTTGCGTCGTGGAAATGAACGCCCGCCCCGCCCACACTACAAACCGACACACCCGCGCGCCCCATGTGCGCGGAAAATCGGAGCGCAGCTTTTCGCGCCCTCGTCAGGAGAACCGCCCATGAACCGCGCCGCCCCTCCCGCCCTTGCCTCGCCCCGCCGCCAGACGGGGGGCGCGGGCGCGTGGTTTGTCGTGTTGCTCGTCCTCGCGCTTGGTGCGTGGTTGTGGTGGCACAAACCGGCGCAAAACGGCGCGGGCAGACCCGGCGCGCGCACTGACGAGGCGCTGCCGGTGGGCGTAGCCGCCGTGGTCGCGCGCACCGTGCCGCTGGAAGTGCGCGCGCTGGGCACGGTGACACCCGCCAACACCGTTACCGTGCAGGCGCGGCTGGATGGACGGCTGGAAGCTCTCGGTTTTGAGGAAGGCCAGCCGGTCAAGCGCGGGCAGATGCTGGCGCAACTGGATGCGCGCGCGGCGCAGGCCGCCGTGGAGCAAATGCGCGGGCAGGTGCGCCGCGATGAGGCGCTGCTGGAAAACGCGCGGCGCGATTTGAAACGCTACCGCCAGTTGCAGGAAGTCGATTCCATTTCCGCGCAGCAGGTCGACACGCAAGCCGCCAAGGTGCG
>JAFZMK010000312.1 GCA_017553285.1 Rhodocyclaceae bacterium | reverse complement strand
CCCACTTACATCAGCAGCGCCATGTCGCTGCGCACGCCGCAGCAAACATCGCTGGAAATTCTGGCAGACATTATGGATCGCGTACAGCCGAAAAAAGGGATGGATATGCAAAAGGCGCTTGCTGCCGTGCATGAAAAGTATCCAACATGCAGCGGCTTTGAGCGCGATTTCATGTCGCTGACTTTTGCGCTGGCAACCGGCGTGGGCAAAACAAGGCTGATGGGCGCTTTCATCGCCTATCTGTACACGCAGCACGGCATCCGCAATTTTTTTGTCGTCGCACCCAATATAACGATTTATGAAAAGCTCAAGCGCGATTTTGCCGATTCCAGCGAGGGCAATCAAAAATACGTATTCCGTGGGCTTGGCTGCTTCGCCACGCCGCCGGAAATCATTACAGATGATGATTACAAGGAAAAGCGGCTTCCTTTTTTTGAACATGACGCGCGCATTTTCATCTACAACATTGACAAGTTCAACACGGAAAAGGCGGGTATGAGGCGCGTCACCGAGGTTCTCGGTGAATCTTTCTACCAATACCTGTCCGCACTGCCTGACCTAGTGCTGATTATGGACGAATCGCACCACTACCGCGCCGCAAAAGGCGCGGCGGCGCTGGATGAGTTGCGCCCGCTGCTGGGGCTGGAACTGACGGCAACGCCCCTTGTTGCCAAGGGCAGCAAGCAGATTCCGTTCAAAAATGTGGTGTTTGAATATCCGCTTTCCCGCGCCATTGCCGACGGCTATACGCGCACGCCGTTTGCGGTAACACGCACTGATATTGACTTCTACGATTTTGGCGAAGAACAACTTGACAAAATGATGCTCGCCGATGGCATCACCTGCCACGAACGCGCAAAACGCAATCTGGAAGCCTATGCTGCCAATCACGGGAAGCAGGTCGTCAAGCCATTCATGATGGTGGTGTGCAAAGATACCGATCATGCGGCATGGGTGCAAAACTATCTCTGTTCCGATGAATGCCACGATGGTGCATACAAAAATAAAACCATCGTTGTCCATTCCAAACAGAAGGGCGCGGAAAGCGAAACCAATACCCGCCTGCTTCTTGGCGTGGAAAAACCGGAAAATCCGGTGGAGATTGTCATTCACGTCAACATGCTCAAGGAAGGCTGGGACGTGAACAACCTCTACACCATCGTGCCGCTGCGCACGGCGGCTTCCAAAATCCTGCGTGAGCAAATGGTGGGGCGCGGCCTGCGCCTGCCCTACGGCGAACGCACGGGCGACAAAGAGGCAGACGCCGTGATGCTGACAGCGCACGACAAATTCGCAGAAATTCTTAAGGAAGCCCAAAAAGGCAATTCCATCTTCAAGGCGGGCAACGTCATCAAAGTTGAAGAAATCGAAGCGGAAAAGACCTTGCCAACGCAGCTTGGCCTGAACCTGAACCCGGACACGGTCAGGCAGGAAGCCTATGAGCACACCAACATGCCGCGCACTGAACAGACCGGCGCCCTGATTGACCGAGCAGACGAGATCATCCGGAACGAAGTGTACCGGACAATCCAGAACTCGCCGGAGCACACCGTCACGCCGCAGGCGGTAAAGGAAATTGCAAAAACCGTAGCCGCGAAAATTTCCGAAGACAAGGATTTGGGCGATGTTTTTCGGGAAAACCAGTTCCCGATGACCGCATGGATACCGCAACAGATAAAGAAAACACATGTAGCAGCCAAGGAAAAATTCATCCCCATTCCACAGATCAAAATCACTGATTCCGGCATGGAAGACTATGTATTTCTGGATTTTGACCTTGATCTGTCCAAGTTTACACATGAACCCATCAAAAACAACATCCTGATCCGAAATCTGATAAAAGGGAACGACACGAAACACATCAAGGGCGACGCAATTGATTTTGACGGCTACAATCCGAAAAAAATCATCCTGGAAGAACTGCGCAAGAAACCGGAAATTGATTATGAAAAATGCTCCGCCCTGCTCTTCAAACTAATCTCAAAGGTTTACGATCATTACACTGACAAGCATGGCAACAATGACACGCGCAACATCGTAATGATGCACAAGCAAAAAATCGCAGATGCGATATACGAGCAAATGATGCAACACTTCCGCTGTGAAAACGGATTTTTTCAGGAAGAAGTCATCGGCACCCGCGAATATAATTTTCCGCATTCGTACAACTTCAAGAAAAAGGTCGACCTGCACGAACCGTTTTCAGAAGACATTCACTCTGTTCTATTTACCAGCATTCAAAAAGGCGTATTCAGCACGGCAAAATTTGACAGCAAGGAGGGTGAGCTGACGCTTGCCCGCCTGCTAGACACTGATCCCGACGTACAAAACTGGCTTCGCCCCAGTCCGAAGGAGTTCAATATCACCTACAACCGTGGCAAAGTCTATGAGCCGGATTTTGTAGTAGAGACGGAACACATCATTTATCTCGTTGAGGTCAAGGGGGAAGACAAGCTCAACGATCTGGATGTCATCGCGAAAAAGGATCGCGGCATACAGTATTGCGCAACAGCCTCCCGCTGGGGGAAAGCAAACGGCTACAAGGAATGGCGGTATCTGTTTATCCCAGCCAAACAGATCAAGGCAAATTCAACATTTGCGCAACTGGCTCAACGGTTTAGCGAATCGTAAAAACATCGGCGCAAATTCAGGCGAGGGCAATCCCAACTTAGCTCCATTTTGAAAGTGTTGCGGGCGAGGCATCGCGGGCGCAGCCCAAACATTGAATCGCCGCAAAAAACCCGCCGGTGACGGCGGGTTTTCTTTTGCTTCATCGGGTGTGCGTTATAGCACCACCACTTTCTTGCGCACCGCCAGGGCGCGGGAGTAGACGGCTTCTACGTCTTCGCCGACTACGGTGAAATGCGCCATTTTGCGGCCACGGCGGGCGGTGCGTTTGCCGTAGTCGTGTACGCGCACGCCCTGCGTGGCGTAGAGGGTTTTCCAGTCGGGGCCGCCGTCTTGCCAGCATTCACCGAGCAGGTTGACCATTACGGAGGCGCCAAAACTGCGCACGCGCGCCAGCGGCAGGCCGACGAGGGCGCGGACTTGTTGTTCGTATTGGCTGACGTTGCAGGCGTCCAGCGTGTAGTGGCCGCTGTTGTGCGGGCGCGGTGCCATTTCGTTTACATAGAGTGTGCCGTCGCTGACGAAAAATTCGACCGCCAGCGTGCCGACGTAATCCAGCGCGCCGGCGATGCAGGCGGCGGCGTCCCGCGCTTGGCGGCGCAATTTTTCGCCAATGCGGGCAGGCGCGATGCTGATGTCCAGTATGCCGTTGCGGTGCTGGTTTTCGGCGACAGGAAAGACTTGCGTGGCGCCATCGGCGGCGCGGGCGAGGATGACGGAAATTTCGCAGTCCAGCGCAAGGCGGCGTTCCAGTACGCAGGGGGGCTGACCCATCTCGCTCCATGCGGCGCGGGCGGCGGCTTCGTCTTCTACCGCTGCCTGCCCTTTGCCGTCGTAGCCCAGACGCGCGGCTTTGAGAATGCCGGGAAAGAGATTGACGCCCGATTCTTCCATCGCGCGCCAGTCGGCGGCGTTGCGCAGCGCTGCGAACGGGGCGCAGGCAAGGCCGAGGCTTTGCACAAACAGTTTTTCCTCGATGCGGTCCTGGCAGACCGAGACGGCGCGGGCGCTGGGGCGCACGAGGGTGCGCGTGGCGAGTTTTTCCAGCGTGGCGGCGGGGACGTTTTCAAACTCGGTGCTCACGGCGGCACAGGCGGCGGCAAATTCGTCCAGCGCGGTCTCATCGGTGTAGGCGGCGCAGAGGTGGCGGTCGGCAATGCGCCCGGCGGGGCTTTCCGAATCCGGGTCGAGCACCCAGACGGTGTAGCCCATTTCGTGCGCGGCGCTGACGAAAAAACGCCCCAGTTGCCCGCCGCCGAGCATCCCCAGCGTGGCGGGCGGCAAAATGGGCTGCGGGCGGGAAGCGGTGGCGTTCATGGTTGCATTTTCCAAAAAATGTCAGACAGCAGGCGGCAAGGTCATCGCCCGCACTTTGTCGGCCTGGGCGCGGCGAAATTCCGCCAGTTTGCGGGCGAGTTCGTCGTCGCCCACGGCGAGCATGGCAACGGCAAACAGTGCGGCGTTGGCGGCACCCGCCTCACCAATGGCAAAGGTTGCCACCGGCACGCCGCGCGGCATCTGCACGATGGACAGCAGCGAATCTTGCCCGGACAACGCCCGCGATTGCACCGGCACGCCGAGCACCGGCAGCGTGGTTTTCGCCGCCACCATGCCCGGCAAATGCGCGGCGCCACCGGCACCGGCGATGATGGCGCGCAGGCCGCGCGCGGCGGCTTGTTCGGCGTATTCAAACATGGCGTCCGGCGTGCGGTGGGCGGAGACGACGCGGGCTTCAAAGGGCACGGCAAACTGCGTCAGGATTTCGGCGGCGGCCTGCATGGTCGGCCAGTCGGAATCCGAACCCATGATGATGCCGATGACGGGCGCGTTCGCGTTCATGGCGTTACTCCGTGCTGGCGGCAGGCGGCATCCACCGTGTTGGCGAGCAGCATGGCGATGGTCATTGG
>JAFZMK010000052.1 GCA_017553285.1 Rhodocyclaceae bacterium | reverse complement strand
CGCCGAAGGCCACCGCCCCATCTGTCAGGATACCGGCATCGCCGTCGTGTTCCTCAAAATCGGCATGAATGTGAGCTGGGATGCCCGCCGCAGCGTGCAGGAAATGGTCAATGAAGGCGTGCGCCGCGCCTATCTGCATCCAGACAACAAACTGCGCGCCTCCGTGTTGCTTGACCCCGCCGGCAAGCGGCAAAACTCAAAAGACAACACGCCCGCCGTCGTGCATTACGAAATCGTCCCCGGCGACGGCATTGAAGTCATTTGTGCCGCCAAAGGCGGCGGCTCGGAAAACAAAACCAAGATGGCGATGCTCAACCCCTCGGATTCCATCGTCGACTGGGTTTTGAAGACCGTGCCGCTCATGGGCGCGGGCTGGTGTCCGCCGGGCATTCTCGGCATCGGCATTGGCGGCACGCCGGAAAAGGCGCTGCTGCTCGCCAAAGAATCCCTGATGGCGCCCGTCGACATCCACGAACTGCAAGCGCGCGCCGCGCAGGGCGAAGCGCTTTCCCGCGTGGAAGAACTGCGTCTGGAACTGCTGGAAAAGGTCAACGCCCTGGGCATTGGCGCGCAGGGTCTGGGCGGGCTGACCACCGTGCTGGACGTCAAGATTCTCGACTACCCCACCCACGCCGCCAGCCTGCCGGTGGCGATGATTCCCAACTGCGCCGCCACCCGTCACGTACATTTTCATCTCGACGGCAACGGCCCCGCCTGTCTTGCCCCGCCGCGCCTAGAAGACTGGCCGGACATCACTTGGCAGGCCGACACGCGCAGCGCCACCCGCGTCGACCTCAACACCCTCACGCCCGAGCAAGTCGCCGCCTGGAAGCCGGGGCAAACGCTGCTGCTGAACGGCAAAATGCTCACCGGGCGTGATGCCGCGCACAAACGCATCGTCGACATGCTCGCCCGGGGCGAATCGCTGCCGGTGGATTTCCGCAACCGCGTCATCTACTACGTCGGCCCCGTGGACGCCGTGCGCGACGAAGCCGTCGGCCCCGCCGGCCCCACCACTGCCACGCGCATGGACAAATTCACCCGCACCATGCTGGAACAAACCGGCCTCATTGCCATGGTCGGCAAAGCCGAGCGCGGCGCAGAAGCGATTGCCGCCATCCGCGACAACCGCTCTGCCTACCTGATGGCCGTCGGCGGTGCCGCCTATCTGGTCTCGCGCGCCATCCGCAGCGCCCGCATCGCCGCCTTTGCCGACCTGGGCATGGAAGCCATTTACGAATTTGAGGTCGTCGACATGCCCGTGACGGTTGCCGTCGACAGCACCGGCGAGAGCGTGCACCAAACCGGTCCGGAACACTGGCGCATGAAAATCGGCCAGATTCCGGTTGTAACGGGCTGACGCACCGGACGTACCTGGTTGACGCCCCCCGCCACACCTCGCATACTTTGCATTGCTTGTACCCCCAGAGCAAGGGAGCAGAAAAATGCTGGCCGTCAAACTATCTGCCGAACTGGAAAACACCCTCACGCAACTTGCCCAGGATACAGGCAGAAGCAAGGCGTACCACGTCCGCGAGGCGCTGCAAAACTATTTTGCCAACCTCAAAAACAAAAAAACCTTGTCTCCGGGGGGGTACGATACTAAAAATCCAGCGTTCAAAGAACAATTACATCGGGAATGCGAGGCAATTCGCAACAGCGAAGATGAAAAGGAAGTGTTGAAATTCTGCGAAGCCGCTTTTGAAGAGAACATCCCGGATGACTGGAAGTGGTAAGATGAAACGCGGCGATATTGTTACCGTCGCAGCACAAGGCGACTACGGCAAGCCAAGACCTGCCGTAGTCGTTCAAAATGATGGCCTTTCCCGTCTTGATAGCGTCATCCTTTGCCTGATGACTTCCGATCTGAAAGACGCCCGCTTCAGAATTACGCTTGACCCATCTGCCGAGACCGGGCTGAAAAAAATTTCACAGGTAATGACGGACAAAATAGTCACCGTTCCCAAAAGCAAAGTTGGTAAAACTATCGGCAAAGTGCCTGATTACAAGATGAAAGACATTGAACAGGGCGTACTTTTGATTTTGGGTTTTTCAAATTAAGAAAACCAAAGCCCATCCGCCATACGCTGACGGCTCGCACTGCTTTCTTGAAAACAAAACGGCAGGCCACGCGCCTGCCGTTTTTTTCACCACTGCGGCAAACCGCCTCACGCCAAGCGGGGATGCTCCTTCATCCACTCGCGCAGGGCGTCATTCATCCGCGTCTGCCAGCCTTTGCCGGTAGCGCGGAAGTATTCCAGAATGTCCGCATCAAAACGCATGGACATTGCCACCTTCGTGCGCTCAGCCTTGGGGCGTCCGCGACGAAGTTTCTCCGCAAACGCCCGCAAACCTTCCTCGCGCGAGATGACCTGATCGCCGCGCATCCATACGGCGCGGTCAATCATTTCATCGGTCAGCTCCGGCGCATCGTCTTCGTCCAGTTCCTCAAACGGCGTGGGCGGAAACTCTTCTAAATTCATCATCGTGCATCCTCCTCATACTGATAATTCGTCGCGCATCCCCGCGCGGCGTCCATACAAGCATTACAGTGTTTTCACGCAGCATCCTGCCGTGATAAATCGGTGCTCCCCGTAATCTCGGCGAGTATCCTCAAAGGTGAACTGCTTACCCGCGAACACCTCGCGCGCATCTTCGAAATCCAGCCCGCGTTCCCGCAGCGTTTTTGCGCGTTTGGCAGGGTCGTATTCGATTTTCACGATTTTATTGTAGCTACGATAAACGCGGACAGCAAGGGAGCCACCCTTGCGGGGCTGGCGGGGCGCAGTGCAGTGGCGGAGTGATTCAATCTGCCGGTCGTGTGGCGGGCAGGCGCACGCAGAGCATGGTGCCTTCGACGGTGACTTCGCCGCGCGCCAGCAGGCTGACCTGCATGGCGACCTTGCGCTGCGTCACTTCCGTGATGCGCGCGCGCATTTCCAGTTCGCAATCGATTGGCGTGGGTTTTTTGAAATTCAGCGTCAGATT
>JAFZMK010000311.1 GCA_017553285.1 Rhodocyclaceae bacterium | reverse complement strand
GCCGAAGCCAAACGGCGCGTGTTCGGCACCGTGGGCATTGATATGGTCGCCGGTCCTTCGGAAGTGCTCATCATCAGCGACGGCAGCGGCTCGCCCGACTGGGTGGCGATGGATTTGTTCGCGCAGGCCGAACACGACGAACTGGCGCAGTCCATCCTGCTGTGCCCGGATGCCGCCTTTCTGGACGCCGTACATGAGGCCATCGACCGCCTGCTGCCCACGCAGCCGCGCGCTGAGACCATCGCCGCATCGCTGGCGCGGCGCGGCGCGTTGATTCAGGTGCGCAATCTGGAAGAGGCCTGCGCGCTGGCCAACCGCATCGCGCCCGAACATCTGGAACTGGCGCTGCCCGAAGCCAGCGCGCAACGCTGTCTGGACGCCATCCGCCACGCCGGGGCGATTTTCATCGGTCATTACAGCGTGGAAGCGCTGGGCGACTACTGCGCTGGCCCCAACCACGTGCTGCCCACCATGCGCTCGGCGCGTTTTTCTTCGCCGCTGGGCGTCTATGACTTCCAGAAACGCAGCAGCCTCATCGAAATTTCCGCCGCCGGTGCCCGCACGCTGGCGCCGGTGGCTGCGACGCTGGCAGAAGGCGAAGGCCTGCACGCCCACGCCCGCTCTGCCACGCTGCGGCTGGAAGGGGAGGATTGAGGCGCGGCGCGTTTAGCGTGTGCGGTCGATTATCGGTTTTTCGCCGCGCCGGTCTCACGGGCAAAGCGCATTGCCGATTTCCTGCGCCAACTTTGCGGTGCTGCCCCGGTCAAACGCCTCTCTCATGGCTTCATACCACGCGCCCGGATTGGCTTGCAGGCGGGCGATGTCGAGCGTGTATCCCGCCTGCGCCGCCAAATCCTGAAGAAACAGCCGCGTTACCCGACCATTGCCGTCGATGAAAGGATGCACGGCATTGACTTCGCTGGCGTAATGCGCGGCGCGCGCGGCGAATGTTTCGCGCGCGCACTTCTTCAGATAGTTTTCCCGCCGCAAGGGCTGGTGAATTTGCGCGGCGAAATACGATTCGATGTATTCCGGACGGGCAAAACTTGCTGCGCTGCGCCCGGTGGTATACGTGCGTATCTTCCCCGCCCAGTCATACAAATCGCCCAGCAGATGCTTGTGAATGGCCTGCATCTCGGCCAAGGTGAATTTTTGGAACGTTGGGCGCGACGGCTCATTCAACCCGATGATTTCGGCTTCCGCCGCGTTCAGTGAGGTCTGTTGCGTAATGCCCAGCTTGTTGCGCAAAACCTCGCTGCCCGGATAAACAAGGCTGTCATAAATCGCCTGTTCCTGGGCGGCGCGCCCAACAAAGAACGTCACGCAGGCACCACATCAGGAACGACCTGATGGCGCTTCAGCCAAAGCGCTTTTTCCCGCCGCGTAAATTCTTCATTGCTGACCGGCTCGCGCGCCCGCTGCAACATGGCTTCCAGCGCCTCCGCGCCCATATCCAGCCCTTCAATCAGGTTGTTGGCGTGCGCTTGCAAAATGGCGGCGACGCGCGCCGCGATTACTTCCTGCATATCGTCTGCCACCGTTTCCGGCTTCACGGCTACATCCATGTCTACACGCCCCTGTCCGGCTGCTAAAAGAAGCGTATTTTAGCACAGCCAGCCGGTCATTGCACGGCTGATTTATTCGTAAATTATTGGCGGAAAATAAAATTTCAGTAATGCCGCGCGCCCGGCGCCGCCCGTCCGGTACCGCCCGCCGGGCGCTTCGGGTATCATCGCGCGCAGTCTCTGTCGCCCGTCCTTTTACGGAATTGCCACCATGACCCAGCCACAAGAAGACGCTTCCGCCAGCACCACCCATTTTGGTTTTGAAACCGTCGAACGCGCGCAGAAAAAAGAGCGCGTCGGCGAGGTTTTCACCTCGGTGGCCAGCCGCTACGACTTGATGAACGACGTGCTTTCCTTCGGTCTGCACCGCCTCTGGAAAGCCTTTACCATCAGCCGCGCGGGTGTGCGCGCCGGTGCGCGTGTGCTGGACATCGCGGGCGGCACTGCCGACCTTGCCCGCGCCTTTGCCCGCAAGGTGGGCAAGGATGGCGAAGTCTGGCTGACCGACATCAATCACGACATGCTCGCGCGCGGGCGCGACCGTCTGCTCGACGAAGGGCTGGCGCTGCCCGTGGTGCAGTGCGATGCGGAAAAACTGCCCTTCCCCGACAATCACTTCGATTGCGCCACGGTGGCTTTCGGTCTGCGCAACATGACCGACAAGGCCGCCGCGCTGCGCGAGATGCAGCGCGTGCTGCGTCCCGGCGGGCGGGCGCTGGTGCTGGAGTTTTCGCGCATCTGGGCACCGCTTGCCCCCGCCTATGACCTGTATTCGTTCAAACTGCTGCCCTGGCTGGGCGAAAAAATCGCCCACGATGGCGCCAGTTACCGCTATCTGGCCGAGTCCATCCGCGTGCATCCGGACCAGGAAACCCTCAAAACCATGATGACCGAGGCGGGCTTTGCGCGCGTCGACTACCACAACATGAGCGCGGGCATCGTCGCCTTGCATATCGGTTTCAAGATTGGCTGAACGCGCGCGTTTTTCAAAAAGAGGAAGACCCAGACATGAACAAAACCCGCACTTTCCTGCTGGCGCTGTGCGCGCTGTTTTTTGTGTTCGGCGCGCTGACGCCGGACGACGCTTACGCCCGCCGCATGGGCGGCGGTGGCAGCTTTGGCATGAAGCGTTCCATCCGCCCGCCTGCCGCCGCACCGAAAGCGCCGCCCAAGGCAGCACCGGCAGCAGGCAATGCCGCTGGCGCGCCCGGGCGTTCTTCGTGGCTGGGGCCGATTGCGGGCATTGCCGCCGGTCTGGGGCTGGCGGCGTTGATGTCGCATCTGGGTTTGTCGGAAGAATTTGGTTCCCTTGTCTTGCTGGCGCTGCTGGCG
>JAFZMK010000310.1 GCA_017553285.1 Rhodocyclaceae bacterium | reverse complement strand
GTGCGGGAGACGGCGACAGGCGGTGCGCGCCCGCGCCCGCCTGCCGCTACGCTGTCTGGCCGGGGCCAATCAGCGCAGGTTGACTACGGTTTGCAAGATGGTGTCCTGCGTGCGGATGGATTGGGCGTTGGCCTGATAGTTACGCTGGAAGACGATGAGGTTAACCAGCTCCTTGGTCAAATCCACGTTGGAATCTTCGGTGTAGTTTGACTTGATGGTGCCAAACATGCCGGTCATGGGTTTGCCAATGGCGGGCTGCCCGGAAGCATAGGTTTCCGCAAAGAGGTTGTCGCCAATGCGGTCCAGACCGTGCGGGTTATCGAAATTCACCAGCGCCACCTGACCAATCGCCACCCGTTTGCCGTTGGTGTATTCGGCTTCCACCACGCCATCGTCCGACACTTCCAGTTTGACGTACTTCCCGGCGGTGTAGCCGTTTTGCTTGTGGCTCTCGGGCGCGGTTTTCTGACCGAACTGGGTAATCTTGTTAAAGTCGATATCAATGGCCAGGTCTTCAGCACCGGTTTTCAGTTGCGCGCCCGTGCGCTTCAGCATACCGTGCCCCGGGATAGTGGATGCGGTGCCCGCATCGCCGTCTGTAAAGGATTCGAGACGCCCCGATTTGTCGAACTTCAGTGTACCCATCCACGTCAGGGGCACATCCGGTTCGGGCGGGTTGGCCGCCGTGTTGATGTCCGTATCCATGCGGATGTAGACATCCCACTCGGACGACATCGGGTTCAGACCCGGCTTGCGGACGTAGTAGAGGGTCATGTCGATGTCATTGCCCATCGAGTCATAGACCTTCATCTGGTCGATGCCGTTGTAGGAAGTCGCCGACGGATACGGCGGAACACCCGCGCCTATGCCACCACCAGGGCCGGTAGAAGTCCAGGCCTTGATGTCATCGCCCGGAGGCGTCTGGTTCGCCGGACTGAGTTCCGCCGAACCAAGGTTCATTTCCACGGAAGCCTCGGTAGTGGCCGTGGCTTCGACCAGCGCATGAATATCCACCTGTAGCTCCACCGGGTCGCCGCCGAAGATGTGCCCCCGCGTGAGCGTGGCTTGCTGGATGGCCGGAAAACCCAGCAAGTGGTTGTGCTGCGAGTTTTCCACGTAGCCATCTTTATCCAGCGTGAATTGGCCGTTGCGGGTATAGGCTTTGGAACCATTGGCCAGTTGCACCTGGAAGAAACCGTTGCCTTCAATGGCCATGTCCAGCGGGTTGGAGGAATCGGTTTTGCCCCCCTGTTTGAAATCCTGCCGCACCTGCGCCGTCGAAGCACCGTAGCCGATGTTGTTGCGCCCCGAGCCAGTAAACATGGCCGAGGAATACATGTCGGCAAAAATGCCGTCCGAGCGTTTGAAACCAACCGTCTGCACGTTGGCAATGTTGTGGGAGGTCACGTCAATTGCCGCAGCAGAAACGTTCAAGCCGCTGATACCTTGCGTGAAAGCCATGATTGCACCTGTATATCGTCAAATATTGGGGAAGAAGAGGAAACCGGATCAGAGCACCTGCCAGATTTCATCCACCTTGAAGTTGCCAAGACTGCCGACCTGCAACAGACTACCTTCGCTGGTGCGGGTCAGGGCGGTCACCATGCCGAATTGCAGCGCCGAGGCTTTCACCGCCTCATCGCCCTGTTTGGCGGAAACGGAGATGCGGTAGTTGCCGTTTTCGGCTTTTTCGCCCGCATCGTTCATGCCGTCCCAGACGAAGTTCTGCACGCCCGCAGGCTGGCTGCCCAAGTCCATGGTGCGCACCGTATTGCCGTTGCCATCCTTGATGGTGACGGTGACGCTGTCGGCATTGCCATCGAGCCGGAAGCCTGCCACGCCGCCTTCGTCCGTCAGGGTGAGGTTGTCACCGGGCACCAGCGCGCCGTGGCCGACCAGATTCACCGCCTGCAAGCCCAGCGTGTCAATCTGCGACTGAATCTGCGCATCGACAAATTTCTGGAACAGGTTGTTGAGCCGTTCGATGCCTTCGACGGTGCTCATCTGCGCCAGTTGCGAAGTCATCTCGGCGTTGTCCAGCGGGTTCATCGGGTCCTGATTTTTGAGCTGGGCGGTGAGCAGCGACATAAAGCGCGTCTGCATTTCTTCGACGGCGCTTTTGGCCGCGCTTTTCACCTGGTTTTCCGTGCGCAAATCGTACAGCGGGTCGGTGTTGCTCACGTTGCTGGTCGTAGTCATTTTCGTTCACCTCGTTGCGTGACGGCCTGGCGGCCTACGCCCAAAATCATGCAAAAAATGTGCCAGATTTCACGCCTACTGACCAATGCTCAAGGTCTGCTGCAAGAGCTGCTTGGCGGTGTTCATCACTTCCGTGTTGTTCTGGTACGAGCGCGAGGCCGAAATCATGTTG
>JAFZMK010000309.1 GCA_017553285.1 Rhodocyclaceae bacterium | reverse complement strand
GGATCAAACTCTTATGTTTAATCCTAAACACTCAATCATCACTGACTTGAATGTCCAATCTTCTTTGTGAGGCACAAAACCCCACGCCAAAAAACAGACACCCACACTTATCGGTTGCCCTGATTGTTAAAGAACCGCCTCGATGAGGCGAAAGACCGCCATTATCCATCGCAGCAAAGCGGGTGTCAACAGAAGCACTGTTTTCCCGCCCGCAAACGGGCGGGCGGGCAGCGGGAGCGTTGCCAAAATGCACCGCACGCGCCGGGGCTTTGGGCGCGGGCGCGCTGCCCGTATAATTTGCGATTTTTGTCTGTTTTATGCAGGTTTTGCGCGGCATTGCGCCACAGGCAGATCGCGGCTGTGTGCTGACAATCGGCAATTTCGACGGGGTGCACCGGGGGCATCAGGCGCTGTTGCGCCGTTTGCATGAGGAGGCGCGCGCGCGCGCGCTGCCGGCGCGGGTGCTGACCTTTGAGCCGCTGCCGCGTGAGTTCTTCGCGCCGCCACAACAACGTCCGCCACGGCTGGCGTCGCTGCGCGAAAAACTGCTGCTGCTGGCGGCAAACGGCGTGGATGCGGTGCATGTGTGCCGCTTTAATGCGGCGTTTGCGGCACTGCGGGCGGAGGATTTTGTGCGCCAGGTGGTCGATGCGCTGCATCCGGTGCATGTGCTGATTGGCGACGATTTTCGCTTTGGCCGCGACCGCGCGGGCAGTCTGGCGTCTCTGACGCAAGCCGGGCAGGCTGCAAACTTTACGGTGGCGCCGATGCACAGCGTGACCGACGACAATGGCGCGCGTTTTTCCAGTTCGGCCATTCGCGCCGCACTGCAAAAAGGCGAACTGGACGTTGCCGCGCATCATCTTGGCCGTCCGTATACCATTGCCGGGCGCGTGTCGCGGGGGCAACGGCTGGGGCGCACGTTGGGGTTTGCTACGGCGAACATCCTGCTGCGCTACGATGTGCCGGCGCTCTCGGGCGTATTTGCCGTGCGCGTCGAAGGGCTGGATGAACGGCGCCTTGATGCGGTCGCCAACCTCGGCTGGCGGCCTACCGTGCAGGAATGTTCGCGCCCGTGCCTGGAGGTGCATTTGTTTGACTGGCAGGGCGATTGTTATGGCCGGCGGCTGCGGGTGCATTTTTTGCACCGGCTGCGCGCCGAACACAAATTTGCTTCGCTGGATGCGCTCAAAGCGCAAATTGCCCGCGATGCCGAGGATGCACGCCGCTGGCTGGCGGCGCACCCGCAGGCGTGAGCGGGAAGACGGTTTTTTCGGAGAACGTTCGATGGCTGACTATCGTAAAACACTGAACCTTTTTGATACGCCCTTGCCGATGCGCGGCAATCTTGCCCGCCGTGAGCCGGGCTGGTTGGCGGACTGGGAAAAGAAAAACCTGTACCGGCAAATTCGCGAGGCGAGCGCCGGTCGCCCCAAATTCGTGCTGCACGATGGTCCGCCCTATGCCAACGGCAATCTGCACCTGGGGCACGCGCTGAACAAGATTTTGAAGGACATGATTGTGCGCTCGCGCACGCTGGCCGGTTTTGATGCGCCTTATGTGCCCGGCTGGGATTGCCACGGTCTGCCCATCGAGCACAAGGTGGAAATCACGCACGGCAAGGGGCTGCCGGGCGCGAAGGTGCGCGCGCTGTGCCGCGAGTATGCCGCCAGTCAGGTAGACATCCAGCGCACGGAGTTCAAACGGCTGGGCGTGCTGGGCGATTGGGAAAACCCGTATTTGACGATGAACTTCGCCAACGAAGCCAACGAAATCCGCGCGCTCGCCGAGATGGTGAAAAGCGGCTATGTCTTCAAGGGCTTGAAGCCGGTGAACTGGTGCTTTGACTGTGGCTCGGCGCTGGCCGAGGCGGAAGTGGAATATGCCGACAAGACCTCGCCTGCGGTGGATGTGGCGTTCCGGCTGGATGAGGGCAGCCGCGACCAACTCGCCGCCGCGTTTCATCTGGCATCGCTGCCCAAGCCGGTGTTCGCCGTTATCTGGACGACGACGCCGTGGACGCTGCCCGCCAACCAAGCGTTGAACCTGCATCCGGAACACGAGTACGTGCTGCTCGATGCCGGTGAGCGTCTGCTGCTGCTGGCGCGCGAACTGGCCGATTCGTGCGCTGCGCGCTATGGCGTGGCGGGTGCGCCGGTGCTGGCCGCCTGCGCGGGACGGGCGCTGGCGGGCGTGGGTTTCCGGCATCCGCTGGCGGAGGCGGGGGAGGCGTTTTTCGACCGCCCCTCGCCGGTGTTTCTCGCCGAATACGTCACGCTGGATGCCGGTACCGGCATCGTCCATTGCGCGCCGGCGCACGGCGTGGATGACTTCCAAAGCTGGCTGGCCAATGGCAGAACGCAAGAAGACATTCTGAGCATCGTCACCGACGATGGTCACTTTGCCGCGCAGGTGCCCTTTTTCGGCGGCGAAGACATCTGGCAGGCCAACGCCAAAATCATCGCCAAGCTGCAAGAGGCCGGTCGTTTGCTGGCGCAGGACAAAATCACCCACAGTTACATGCACTGCTGGCGGCACAAAACGCCGCTGATTTACCGCGCCACGGCACAATGGTTCGTGGGCATGGACCGCCCGGGCACGGACGGGCGCACGCTGCGCGAAAAGGCGCTCGCCGGTGTGGAAGCGACCGCCTTTTTCCCCGCCTGGGGGCAGGCGCGGCTGCACGCGATGATTGCCAATCGTCCGGACTGGTGCATTTCCCGCCAGCGCAACTGGGGCGTGCCGATTGCGTTCTTCCTGCATCGCGAGACCGGCGAACTGCACCCGCGCACGCTGGAACTGATGGAAGAAGTCGCCCAGCGCGTGGAAAAACAGGGCATTGAGGCGTGGTTTGCGCTCGATGCCGCCGAACTGCTGGGCGCGGAAGCGGCGCAATATGAAAAAGTCACCGACACGCTGGACGTGTGGTTCGACTCGGGCAGCACGCACTGGCATGTGCTGCGCGGCTCGCATCCGGACGGCCACGCCCAGGGGCCGCGCGCCGATTTGTATCTGGAAGGCTCCGACCAGCATCGCGGCTGGTTCCATTCCTCGCTGCTCACCGGCTGCACCATCGACGGTCATCCGCCGTACAAGGCGCTGCTCACGCATGGCTTCACCGTCGATAGCCAGGGGCGGAAAATGTCCAAATCGCTAGGCAACGTCATCTTGCCGCAGGAAGTTTCGGAAAAACTGGGCGCGGAAATTTTGCGCCTGTGGGTGGCGGCTACCGATTATTCCGGCGAACTTTCCATCAGTCCGGAAATTCTCGACCGCGTCGTCGAAACCTACCGCCGCCTGCGCAACACGCTGTGCTTTTTGCTCGCCAACACGCGCGCCGACGATTTCAACCCGCAAACCGACCTGCTGCCGCCGCAAGACTGGCTGGATATTGACCGCTACGCGCTGGCCATCACGCGCCGCCTGCAAGCGCGTGTCACCGCCGATTACGACCGCTTTGAATTTCACAAGGCGGTGCAGGCACTGCAAAACTTTGCCAGCGAAGACCTGGGCGCGTTCTATCTCGACATCCTGAAAGACCGCCTGTACACCGGCGTGCGCACCAGCCGCGCGCGGCGCGCGGCGCAAAGCGCGCTGTGGCACATCACGCAAGCCATCGTGCGCCTGATTGCCCCGATTCTCAGCTTCACCGCCGAAGAAATCTGGGCCATCATTGGCACGGGCACAGACAGCGTCATGCTGCACACCTGGCACGACCTGCCCGCGCTGGAAGACGAAGACGCGCTGCTGGCGCGCTGGCAGCGCATCCGCGACATTCGCGCCGAAGTGCTGCGCGAAATCGAAACCCTGCGCGGGCGCGGCGAGGTGGGCGCATCGCTCGCCGCCGAAGCCGAAATTGCCGCCAGCGGCGAAGACTTTGCCGCACTCGCCTCGCTGGGCGAAGACCTGCGCTTTGTCATGATGACTTCCGCCGTGCAGTTGCGCGAAGCGGCGGACATGGATGCCGCCCGCATCCATGTGCGCGCCAGCGCGCACGCCAAGTGCGAACGTTGCTGGCACTACCACCCCGGCGTCGGCAGCATTGCCGAACATCCCACGCTGTGCCCGCGTTGCGACAGCAACCTGCACGGCGAAGGCGAACAGCGTGAGCACGCCTGAAGCCGCCGCCGCGCCCACCACGCCCGCCGCGCGCCTGCCTGCGCGCTGGTGGGCGCTGATTGCGCTGGTGATTGTGCTCGACCAGCTCAGCAAATACGCCATCGCCCGGCATCTCGTGCCGTATGAAGCCATCCGGCTGACATCGTTTTTCCAGCTCGTGCACGTCTACAACACCGGCGCGGCTTTCAGCATGTTGGCCGGGCACCCCGTCTTTGCACGCATTTTCTTCATTGCGCTCGCCTGCGGCGTCAGCCTCTGGCTGCTGCACATGCTGCGCCAGCACGCGCACGAGCGCCTGCTGCCTGCGGCTTTGTCGCTCATCATTGGCGGTGCCATCGGCAACGTGATTGACCGCTTCAGCCGCAGCGCGGTGCTGGATTTTCTCTATTTCCACTATCAACACCACGGCTTTCCCGCCTTCAACCTTGCCGATTCGGCCATCACGCTGGGCGTCATCCTGATGTTCTGGAGCCAGTTCTTCGCCGCCCCGCCCACCCCGCATGCCACCACATGAATACCGACACCGCCCGCATTCAGCCAGACAGTCTGGTCACCCTGCACTATCGCATCCGTCTGGAAAACGGCCAGCCGCTGATTGACACCTTCGCCGCCACGCCCGCCACGCTGCAACTGGGGCGCGGCGAACTGCTGCCGGCGCTGGAAAAGCTGCTCATTGGACTGCGCGAAGGCGAAAGCTGCGAACACCGCCTCGCCCCTGAAGACGCCTTCGGCGCGCATCGTGCCGAACTCATCGAGCGCGTCGAACGCCGCCACCTGCCGCCCGACGCGGTGGAAGCCATGAGCATCCTGGAATTTACCGCCCCCGATGGTTCGCGCTATCCCGGTCTGCTGACGGAACTTCACGAAGACCACGCCCTGATCGACTTCAATCACCCGCTGGCCGGAAAAACCATCCGCTTTGAAGCCACCATCATTGGCATCACCAACACGAGCCAGCCATGAACGCCCCCGCCGCTAACCGCAAAAGCATCCTGCTGGCCAACCCGCGCGGCTTTTGCGCCGGGGTGGAGCGCGCCATCAGCATCGTCGAAGAAGCCCTGCAACGCTTTGGCGCACCCATCTACGTGCGGCACGAAATCGTGCATAACCGCTTTGTCGTCGACGGGCTGCGCGCCAAGGGCGCAATTTTCGTCGACGAACTGCATGACGTGCCCGACGGTGCCACCGTCATTTTCAGCGCCCACGGCGTGCCCGCCAGTGTGCGCGATGAGGCCGCGCGCCGCGCGCTGCGCGTCTTTGATGCCACCTGCCCGCTGGTCACGAAAGTGCACAAGGAAGTCATGCGCCTGCACGCGCAAGGCTTTCACATCATCATGATTGGGCATCGCGGCCACCCCGAAGTGGAAGGCACGATGGGGCAAGCGAGCACCGGCATCACGCTGGTCGAGACTGCCGAAGACGTTGCCCGCCTGCCCATTGACCCCGCCGCGCCGCTGGCCTTTGTGACGCAAACCACCCTCTCGGTCGATGATGCCGCCGACATCATCGCCGCACTGCGCCAGCGATTCCCCGAAATTCGCGGCCCGCACAAAGACGACATCTGCTACGCCACGCAAAGCCGCCAGGACGCCGTGAAAGCACTCGCTGCCGAATGCGACGCAATTTTTGTGGTCGGCTCTGCCAACAGTTCCAACTCCAAGCGCCTGCGCGAAGTCGCCCAACGCGCCGGGGTGCCCGCCTGGCTCATCGACAGCGCCGAAGACATCCGCCCGGAAGACCTCGCCGCCGCGCAGCGCATCGGCATCACCGCCGGTGCCTCCGCGCCGGAAGTGCTGGTTACCGCCGTCATTGAACGGCTGCGCGCGCTCGGTTTTGACAGCGTCACGCAGCAAGACGGCAAAACCGAACACATCACCTTTCACCTGCCCAAAGAACTGCACGCATGACTGCTGCCGCCCGCCCCTTCGTGCGCATCCTGATTGACCGTCAGGAATTGCTGCTGTTTTCTGCCGACGGCACCTGCCTGCGCCGCTACGTGGTTTCCACCGGCGCCAATGGCGCGGGCGAAGAAAACGGCAGCGGACGCACGCCGCGCGGTCTGCACCGCATCCGCGCCAAAATCGGCGCCGGTGCGCCCGAAAACACCGTCTTTCGGGCGCGGCGCCCCTGCGGAGAAGTCTGGTCGCCCGCCTATGCCGCCACGCAGCCTGCCGGACGCGACTGGATTCTCACCCGCATCCTCTGGCTGTGCGGCTGTGAGCCGGGCAAAAACCGCCTCGGCACGGTCGACACGCAGCGCCGCTATATTTACCTGCACGGCACGCCCGATACCGTCGCGCTTGGCGCGCCCGGTTCCAAAGGCTGCGTGCGGATGCGCAACGCCGACATCATTGAACTCTTTGACCTGCTGCCGGTAGGTACAAACGTCGAAATCCTCGAACACACGCCCGCCCCCACCATCGACCTGCTGCCCTGGACGCGCGCGCGCGCCTTGTCGCTGCCGCTGCGCCTGCGCGTGTTTACCGACGAACAGCAAGTGCCCGTCGAACTGGAAGAAGACGAAGCAGACGCCGACGCGCTGCACGCCGTCGCCCGCAACGCGCAAGGCATCGCCATCGCCACCGCCCGCCTGCTGCCCGACGGTCACATCGGGCGACTGGCCGTCGCCCGCGAAGCACGCCGTCAAGGGCTAGGCGGGCAACTCATGCAGATATTGATGGAACAGGCGCGCCAACGCGACACACGCGAAATTCTCATTCACGCCCAAACGCACGCCGAAGCCTTCTACCAGCGCCTCGGCTTCACCGCGCAAGGCGACCCCTTTCTGGAAGCCGGCATCCCCCACCGCCTCATGCGCCGGGCGCTATAGCGACGCGGGCGCAACAAATGCGCCGCCGCCGCGTGGCTCAGGGCGCGGGGCGACGCAGGGTTTGCGCCAGCAGCAGGGCGCCGATGAGCATCATCGGCACGCACAGCCATTGCGCCGTGGAAAGCCCCAGCGAGAGCGTGCCGAAAATGCCGGGGGTGGGTTCGCGGAAAAATTCGGCGGCGAAGCGCAGCGTGCCATAGCCAAGCAAAAACAGCGCCGAGACGGCTTTCGGCGGGCGCGGTTTGCCGCTGAACCACCAGAGCAGGCAAAACAGCAGCAAGCCTTCGCCCAGCGCCTGATAGAGCTGCGAAGGATGGCGGGCGAGGGAATCGGCGCGCGGAAAGACCATCGCCCACGGCAAATCGGCGCTGGCGGCGCGCCCCCATAGTTCGCCGTTGATGAAGTTGCCGATGCGCCCGCAGGCCAGGCCCGTCGGCACCAGCGGGGCGACGAAGTCGGCGACGTTCCAGAAGCCGCGCCCACTTTTGCGCCCGTAATACGCCAGCGCGATGAGCACGCCAATCAGCCCGCCGTGAAAACTCATGCCACCTTTCCAGATGGCGAAAACCTGCGCTGGATGGGCAAGAAAATAGCCCGGCTGGAAAAACAGCACTTCGCCCAGCCGCCCGCCAATGATGACGCCCAGCACGCCGTAAAACAGCAGGTCGTCAATCTGCTGCGGCTGCCAGCCCAAGTCCGGACGCCGCGCCGCGTGCCGCCGCCCGAGAAACAGGAACAGCAAAAACGCGCACAGATACATGAGACCGTACCAATGCACGTCCAGCGGGCCGAGGGAGAAGGCAACAGGGTCGATGTTGGGGTAGGCGAGCATGGTGTGTAATTTAGTTGGCGCGGGCAATAATGCCGCCGCCTAAACAAACTTCGTCTTGGTACAGCACGGCGCTTTGCCCGGGGGCGGCGGCCCAGATGGGTTGTGCGAAGTGCAGTGCGCCGCCGTCTTCGGTGGGGGTGAAGGTGCAGGCGGCATCGGGGCTGCGGTAGCGGGGTTTGGCGCTGTAGCGACCTTCCGGCGCGGGGGCGGTGCCGGCAATCCAGTTGGGGTCGGCGAGGTGCAGCGTGTGCTGCAACAGTGCGGGGTGGTCGTGGCCTTGCACGACGTAGAGGATATTGTCGGCAACCGATTTGGCAGCGACATACCAGGCTTCGTGTTCGCCGCTGGAGGCGCCGCGCCCGTCGCGCCGTCCGCCGATGTGCAGGCCTTTGCGCTGGCCGATGGTGTGGTACATCAAGCCTTGATGTTCGCCCAGCAGCCGGTTGTCTTCCAGGGCGCGGATTTCACCGGGCTTTGCGGGCAGGTAGCGGGCGAGAAATTCGCGGAACGGGCGCTCGCCAATAAAACAGATGCCGGTGGAATCTTTTTTCGCGGCGACCGGCAGACCGATTTCGGCGGCCAGACGGCGCACGTCACGCTTGACCATGCCGCCTAGCGGAAACAGGGCGCGGGCAAGCTGGGCTTGATTCAGGCGGTAGAGAAAATAACTTTGGTCTTTGCTGGCGTCGACGGCGCGCAGCAGTTCGCTGCGCTCAGTGCTGTGTTCGCGCACGCGGCGCACGCGCGCGTAATGACCAGTGGCGATGAAGTCTGCGCCCAGTTGCAGGGCGTGGTCGAGAAAGGCGCGGAACTTGATTTCGGAATTGCACAGAATGTCTGGATTGGGCGTGCGACCGGCTTCGTATTCGCGCAGGAAGTCGGAGAAGACGCGGTCTTTGTATTCGGCGGAAAAATTGACCACGTCCAGTTCAATATCGAGCACGTCGCAGATGCTGGCGCAGTCAATCAGGTCTTGGCGCGCGGCGCAGTATTCGGCGTCGTCATCGTCTTCCCAGTTTTTCATGAACAGGGCGCTGACCGCGCATCCGGCCTGTTTCAGCTTCCAGGCGGCGACGGCGGAATCCACACCGCCCGAAAGCCCGAGGATAACGCGCCGCCCGGCGGGGAGATATTCGGGCGCTTGCAGCATTTCAATAGCCAACGTCGGGGCCTCCTCCGTTGCGCCATTCTTCGTAGGGCAGGATGATGGGTTCCTTGCCGAAATCGACCAGCCAGCCGTCGACGACGTAGCGCGCGGGTGTAACAGCCCCCACGCTCACGCCAGCCGCGCTACGCGCGTCTGTCATTCGCTGCCCCCCGAGGGGGCTACGCCCGCCTTGAGGCGGCTCGGCGGCGGGCGGAGATGTCCCCGTACTTGCGGAGGGCGTTTGGGCGGTGGCGGTGTTCGTTGCCGCAGGCGGCAGGCGTACTTCGCGCAGGCCGCTGCGGGTCTCATGCGTGTGTGTGCCGTTGAGGCGCGCGCGCTGGTTGAAGCGCTCAATGGT
>JAFZMK010000051.1 GCA_017553285.1 Rhodocyclaceae bacterium | reverse complement strand
GGGCGGCGGGCGGCTGGTGTGCGAAGGGGGTGTTCGGTTCGATGGTGAGCTGGTAGCAGGAAAGGTGCGTGACGCCCGCAGATAGCGCGGTTTGCACGTCCGCCAGCGCGCCCGCTACGGTTTGCCCGGGCAGGGCGTGTATCAGGTCGACATTGCAGCGCGGGAAGGTTTGCAACGCTTGCGCCAGCGCCGCGTGCGCCTGCGCGCCGTCGTGAATGCGCCCGATGCGGGCAAGTGCGGCGTCGTCAAAACTTTGCACGCCCAGCGAGAGACGATTGACGCCGGCATCGCGAAAGGCACGAAAACGCGCCGCTTCCACCGTGCCGGGGTTGGCTTCCAGGGTGATTTCCACGTCCGGTGCCAGCCCGAGTTCGTCATCAGCGGCGTGCAGCAGGCGGGCGATGTTGGCGGCGTCAAACAAACTGGGCGTGCCGCCGCCGAAAAACACGGTCTCAATACGCCGCCCGCGCAGTTCTTCGGCGGCCAGATGCAAATCGGCCAGCAGCGCGGCGAGATAGCGCGCCTGCACGTCCTGCGGCAAGTGTGCGCCGTGCAGCGGGTGGGAGTTGAAATCGCAATACGGGCATTTGCGCACGCACCAGGGCAGGTGCACGTAGAGCGCAAGCGGGGGCGACATGCCGGCGCGGGTCAGATTACCGGCAGGGTGCGCAGCAGGCGTTGCACCATGTCGGTGAGCGCCAGCGAGCGGTGGCTGAGGACGTTTTTGATGGCGGGGTCCAGCTCGGCGGCGGTTTGTTGCAGTTCGGGCAGGTAGAACAGCGGGTCGTAACCGAAGCCGTTGCTGCCGCGCACAATCGTGGTGATTTCGCCGTGCCAGCGACCTTCGGAAATGACCGGACAGGGGTCGTCGGCATCGCGCACGAAGGCGAGCACGCAACAATAAAAGGCGCGGCGCGAGGCATCCGCAGGGCAGGCGAGGATGGCTTCCAGCAGTTGGGCGTTGTTGTCTTCATCGCTGGCATTTTCCCCGGCGAAGCGGGCAGAACGCACGCCGGGCGCGCCATCGAGCGCTTCTACACACAGCCCGGAATCATCGGCCAGCGCCGGCAGACCAGAGGCGCGCGCGGCGTGGCGCGCCTTGGCCAGCGCGTTTTCGACGAAGCTGGGGTAAGGCTCTTCGGCAGCCGGGATATTCAGCGACTCTTGCGGCACGAGTTCCACGCCCAGCGGCGCGAGCAGGGAAGAGAACTCGCGCAGTTTGCCGGGGTTGCTGGTGGCCAGCAGGATGCGCGGCGGCAGGGTGGCGGTGGAAGTATGCATGGCCGGAAAAGGCGGCTTAGCCGTCTGCGTTGATTTTGCGGATGATTTCGGCGAGTTTTTCCTCTGCCGTGGCGTTTTCCACCTGACAGGTACCGGCTGCCTGGTGGCCGCCGCCGCCGTATTGCAGGCAGAGTTCGCCGACGATGGTTTTGCTGGAACGATCCAGAATGGATTTGCCAATGGCAAATACGGTGTTTTGCTGCTTCAGCCCCCACATGACGTGGATGGAAATATTGCATTGCGGAAACAGCGCGTAGATGAGGAAGCGGTTGGCAGCGTAGATGGTTTCTTCGCGGCGCAGATCCAGCACGACGAGATTGCCGTGCACCGTGGCGCAACGCTGGATTTGCGCGCTGGCCTGTTCATTGTGCGATTGATACAGCTCGACGCGCTCGCGCACGTCCGGCAGGGCGAGGATTTCGTCGATGCTGTGCGTGCGGCAGCAGTCGATGAGCTGCATCATCAATTGGTAGTTGGAGATGCGAAAGTCGCGAAAACGCCCCAGACCGGTGCGCGCGTCCATGAGGAAATTGAGCAGCACCCAGCCGGTGGGGTGCAGGATTTCTTCGCGGCTGAAGTTTGCCGAATCGCCCTTGTCGACGGCGTCCATCATTTCGTCCCATGCGACGGGGAAGGCATCATGCCCGCCGAAGTGACGCCAGACGACACGCGCGGCGGAAGGCGCTTCGGGGTCGATGACGTGGTTGGGCGCGCGTTCGGTGTTGCGCACGGTCTCGCTCAGGTGGTGGTCGATGGAAAGATGGCAGCCGGGCACGTAGGGCAGGTTGGTGGTGATGTCGCGCGCGGTGATTTCGATTTTGCCGTCCTGCATGTCTTTGGGATGGACAAACAGAATGTCGTCGATGAGGTCGATATGTTTGAGCAGCGCGGCGCAAACGAGACCGTCAAAATCGCTGCGGGTAACCAGGCGGTAGCGGGTGGATGTCATAGGGTTCTCCGGTTGCACTGCTGTGCATTCTACCCGTATGCGTTTGCGTCGGCATTGACGGCGGGCAGGGCGATAAAAATGTTGACGCTGGTCAAAAGTAAGTGCACGATTCATAGGAAACTTCTTGAAACCATTACAGACAGGAGAAACGTATGGAGCAGTTTGCAGAACTTGTCTCAAAGCTCAACGGCATCGTCTGGGGGCCATACATGCTGGCGCTGCTGGTGGGCACCGGCGTGTGGCTGACCATCCGCCTGGCCGGTTTGCAGTTTCACATGCTGGCGTATGCGCTGAAACAGGCATTTACGCCGCACCCGAAAAAAGCAGACGGTTCGGACCACGAAGGCGACGTGTCGCATTTTGGTTCGCTGATGACGGCGCTTTCTGCCACCATCGGTACCGGGAACATCGCCGGGGTGGCCACGGCGGTGACGCTGGGCGGCCCGGGCGCGGTGTTCTGGATGTGGATTACCGCCATTTTCGGCATGGCGACGAAATACGCCGAGGGTCTGCTGGCGGTGAAATACCGCGTGGTCAATGAACGCGGCGAAATGAACGGCGGTCCGATGTATTACATCGAACGCGGTCTGAACATGAAATGGCTGGCGGTTGCCTTCGCGCTGTTTGGCGCGCTGGCGTCCTTCGGCATTGGCAGCTCGGTGCAGGCCAACTCGGTGGCCGAAGCGGTGCTGGCCAATTTCGAGATTGACAAGCTCTATACCGGCATTGTGCTGATGGTGCTGACAGGCATCGTGGTGCTCGGCGGCATTCGCTCGATTGCCGCTGCCGCCTCGGCCATCGTGCCGCTGATGGCGGTCATTTACGTGCTGGGCGGGCTGGTCGTGCTCCTTTTGCACTTCGACATGATTGTGCCGGCGCTGGGGCTGATTGTGCAGGATGCCTTTAGCGGCAACGCTGTTGCTGGTGGCGCGATGGGCATGGCGGTGCGCTATGGTGTGGCGCGTGGCGTGTTCTCGAACGAAGCCGGTATGGGTTCGGCACCGATTGCGGCGGCTGCCGCGCGCACCGACCACCCCGTGCGGCAAGCGCTGGTTTCCATGACCGGCACCTTCCTCGACACCATCATCGTGTGCTCCATCACCGGGCTGGTGCTGACGATTGGCTTCATGCTCGGCAACAACGCCTTCCCGGTCGACGAAGCGGGCAAGGTGGTGAGCGGCGCGGCGCTGACTTCGCGTTTCTTCGATGCGCTGCTGCCCGGCCCCGGCGGCTGGATTGTGGCGTTCGGCCTGATTTTCTTCGCCTATTCCACCATCCTCGGCTGGTGCTATTACGGCGAAAAATGCGTCTCCTACCTCTTTGGTGAAAAGAGCGTGACCGCCTACCGGCTGGTGTACGTTGCCAGCGTGCTCGCCGGCACCATCGCCAGCCTCGGTCTGGTGTGGGACATCGCCGACACCTTGAACGGCATGATGGCGCTGCCCAACCTCATCGCGCTGCTGCTGCTGACCAAGGTCGTGGTGAGCGAGACCAAAGACTTCAGCGCCAAACGCACCAGCGGCGAATTGCCCTGATGCGCGCCGGGCGGCTCGCCTGAAAGGCGCATTCCGCGCGCTCCCAAAAATCCCGGTCAGGAATGGCCGGGATTTTTTTGCGCCGCGCCGCCGCCCGCCCGGTTCCGTTTTCTCGGTATTTGTTGACATGTACCGATGATTTGGAACAGCATGACACGCTATGGATACGAGAGCTGATACGCTGCTGGAACTGGTGCGCACAAAAGGGCTGCTACGCCCGTGCGATTTGGCGCCTTTTGGCATTTCGCGGGTGAGTTTGACGCGGGCGGTGCAGCGCGGGCAGTTGGTGCGTGTCGGGCGGGGTTTGTATGGACTGGCGGCGCGTCCGGTCTCGGCACATGGCACGCTGGCGGAAGTTGCCCGCCGCGTGCCCCGGGGGGTGGTGTGTTTGCTGTCAGCGCTGCGCTTTCATGGACTGACGACGCAGGCGCCGTTTGAAGTGTGGCTGGCAATTGACAACAAGGCTGCGGCGCCGAGGCTGGATTATCCGCCGTTGCGCGTGGTGCGCTTTTCTGGCTCGGCGCTGTGCGAAGGCGTTGAGGAACATGTGGTAGATGGCGTGCCCGTGCGCGTGACCAGCGTTGCCAAGACGGTGGCCGACTGCTTCAAATACCGCAACAAGATTGGTCTGGATGTGGCACTGGAGGCGCTGCGTGAAGCATGGGACAGCGCGCGCCTGAGCAGCGATGCACTTTGGCACTGCGCCAAAATCGACCGCGTGGCCAACGTGATGCGCCCTTATCTGGACGCGCTGGCATGAACGATACTGACAAGACGGGCGCAAGCGCCGCATCCGTCCGCGCCCGTTTGCTCAACAAGGCGCGCAGCGAAAAGCTGGACTTTAACCTGCTGCTGACCCGCTATGCGCTGGAGCGCATCCTGTACCGCTTGAGCGTATCAGAGCAGTGTGGTCAGTTTTTGCTCAAAGGCGCGCTGCTCTTTGACCTCTGGTTTGACCTGCCGCATCGCCCAACGCATGACGCGGATTTGTTGAGTTTTGGCACCACCGATATTCCGTATCTGGAAAACCTGTTTCGTGAAGTCAGCCAGATTGCCAGCGCTGACGGCATCCGGTTTCAGACCGATAGCGTCAAGGGCGCTGAAATTCGCAAAGAGGCCAATTACGCGGGGGTGCGCATGACGATGCTGGGCTTGCTGGATGGTGCGCGCTGCCCGGTGCAAATTGATATTGGCTTTGGCGATGTCGTCACGCCCGCGCCAGAGCGTGTGTGCTACCCAGTGATTCTCCCTGGTATGCCCGCGCCGCAATTGCGGGCGTATCCCCGCTATACGGTCGTCGCCGAGAAGCTGGAAGCGATGGTGAAACTCGGCATTCTCAACAGCCGGATGAAAGATTATTTTGATTTGTGGGTGTTGGCGCGCCATTGCGATTTTGATGGCGCAGTGCTGGCGCAGGCGATTGGCGCCACCTTCGCACGCCGGGGCACGGCAGTTGTGCTTGGCGTGCCACTGGGTTTGAGCGATGAATTTGCTTTGGATGCGCAGAAGGGTAAGCAGTGGCAAGCGTTTGAGCGCAAAAATGCGCTGGAACCAATGCCGCTGCCTGCCGTGATTGCGACGCTGCGCGAATTTCTGTTGCCGGTACTGGCAGCACTGGCAGCGGGCGAGGGCTTTGCCCGGCAATGGCGCGCGGGCGCGGGCTGGGGGGCGGTTTGAGCGGGGTGCCCCGTTATTGCTGGCGGGTAAGCTGGTACGCCAGCAGGCCGAGCCATTCGTGCAGCGCCACTTGCCAGCGCAGCAGGCTTTGCGCGAGGGAATATTCCGTCAGCGGCGTGGATTTGCCGGTGCGAAAATCCACCGGATAGGGCGTGACGCGGCAGCCTGCCGCCTCAAACTCCGGCAGCGAGCGCGGCATGTGCCAGGCCGAAGTCACCAGCAGCCAGGCTTCGTTTTGGCAGCGTTCGCCCAGCAAGCGGGCGACCTGCTGCGCGTTTTCGCGCGTGTTGCGCGAGCCGCCTTCGAGCAGCACGCGGTGCATTTCCAGCCCCTGCTGTTCGTAAAAGGCGCGCGCCAGTTCTGCCTCGCCGAAACCGCGCGGCACCAGCCGCCCTTCGCCGCCGGAAAACACCAATGTCCACTCGGGATGGCGGCGCATCAAGCCCACTGGCAGGCTCATGCGCTCGGCAGCTTCGCCCAGGTCGACCTGATTGTGCACAAAGAACACTTCGGGATAGTGCGTCGCCCCGCCCAGCACGATCACGCCCGCGTACTGCGCCAGCGCTTCTTCCGGCGGCGGCGCGTAGCGGTTTTCCAGCGGACGCAGCAACGCATCGGGAATCGCCTGAAAGCCCAGCAAACCCACCATCGCCAGCGCCGCCCACAGCATCCGCCGCGCGGCAACGGGGCGGCGCGGCAACAACAGCAAGGCGGCAAACCACCACAGCGCGACCCAGAACATCGGCTGCACCATGGCGGCGAGCAGTTTTGAAGCGACGAAAAACATGGCAAACGCAGGAAAAAACAACGCAGCGGGCATGATGCCCGAAATTGGCGCGGCGATGGGCGCGTTGGCAGACGATTGTATAATCGGCAACTTTTTACGGAGAGAACGCGCCGTGCTGGTTGCCGCCAACATCACCATGCAGTTCGGGGCCAAGCCCCTGTTTGAAAACGTCAGCGTCAAGTTTGGCGACGGTTTGCGCTATGGCCTGATTGGTGCCAATGGCGCGGGCAAATCCACCTTCATGAAAATCTTGAGCGGCGTGCTGGAACCCACCGCCGGCAACGTCTCGCACGAAGCCACCGAACGCATGGCCTACTTGCGTCAAGACCAATTCGCCTACGAAGACTGCCGCGTGCTGGATGTCGTCATGATGGGGCACGAAGAAATGTGGGCGTGTATGCAGGAAAAGGACGCCATCTACGCCAACCCCGAAGCCAGCGAAGAAGACTACCTGCACGCCGCCGAACTGGAAAGCCGCTTTGCCGAATACGACGGCTACACCGCCGAAGCGCGCGCCGGTGAACTGCTGCTCGGCGTAGGCATTGAAACCGCGCTGCACCAGGGGCTGATGCGCGAAGTCGCCCCGGGCTGGAAACTGCGCGTACTGCTGGCGCAGGCGCTGTTCGCCAATCCGGACATCCTGCTGCTCGATGAACCGACCAACAACCTCGACATCAACACCATCCGCTGGCTCGAAGACGTGCTCAACGAACGCGACAGCACCATGGTCATCATCAGCCACGACCGCCACTTTCTCAACCAGGTCTGCACCCACATGGCAGACCTTGATTACGGCACCCTCACCCTCTACCCCGGCAATTACGACGACTACATGGAAGCCTCGTCGATTGCGCGCGCCCGCCAGCAAGCCGCCAACGCCCGCGCCAAAGAAAAGATTGCCGAATTGCAGGAATTTGTGCGCCGCTTCTCCGCCAACAAATCCAAAGCGCGGCAAGCCACCAGCCGCATGAAACTCATTGAAAAACTCAAACCCGAAGACGTCAAACCTTCCAGCCGTCAATATCCGTGGATTCGTTTTGAAATTGACGACAAAGACCGCCTGCACCGTCTCGCCTGCGAAATTGAAAACCTGTGCTTCGCCTACGACGGCATGGAACGGGCGCTGTTCGATGGTTTCTCGCTGGCCATAGAAGCCAACGAAAAAATCGCCATCATTGGTGAAAACGGCGTCGGCAAATCCACCCTCATGAAACTGCTCGCAGGCGAACTCGCCCCCGCGCACGGCCAGATACGTTGGGCAGAAAAAGCGCGCTACGGCTATTACGCGCAAGACCACGCCGCGCAATTTGCCGGGGACGAGACGCTCACCGACTGGATTGCCGAATACGCCCGCATCACGGCAGCCGCCACCGGCGAAGACGTAGAAACACTGATTCGCGGCACACTGGGGCGGCTATTATTTTCTGGCGACGAAGTACGCAAACCCGTGCGCGTCATCTCCGGCGGCGAACAAGGGCGGATGCTGTTCGGGCAGCTAATGCTCTCGCGCCCCAACGTCTTGCTGATGGACGAACCCACCAACCATCTGGACATGGAATCCATCGAATCGCTCAACACCGCGCTGGATAAATACAATGGCACACTGATTTTCGTCTCGCACGACCGCGAATTCGTCAGCACACTCGCCACCCGCATCCTCGACATCCGCCAGGACGGGCAAATCATCGACTACCGAGGCAGCTACGAAGAATATCTGGAAAGCCAGTTGGGCGCCCGTTAGGGGCGGCGCGCCATGCGCGCGGGCTAAATAATCTGATTGCCCTCGCCTGTCATTTCCTTGTATTTTTGGGCGAGGAAGTCCAGCCTTGCTCCGTCGGATTTGAAGCC
>JAFZMK010000308.1 GCA_017553285.1 Rhodocyclaceae bacterium | reverse complement strand
GGAAAGGTGCTACCCTGCGCGGGTGCGGTGTTTGCGTGATGGGTGTTGAAGCATGAAATCTTTTTTCCGTCCTCTGGCTTTTGCTGCGGTTTTCTTTGCCGCTTCTGCGTGCGCGGGCGCGGCGACCGTGCATCGCTGCCCCGCGCCTGGCGGCGGCGTCAATTACACTGACGCGCCTTGTCCGGATACCGGCACGGCGCTGGAAATTGTCCCCAACGAACTGGACACCAGCGGCTCGCGCGCTGCTGCGCGCTGGGCTGCGCGCCGCGAAGGCGAACGTGCCGCGCAGGCGGTGGAGCGCCAGCAGCAAATCGTGGCAGAAGAAAACCGCCAGCGGCAGGCGGAAAACCTTGCCCGCGCCGCCGAGCGCGAGCAGCAAAAGCGTTGCGATGCGCTGGCCGAGCGTCTCGACCGCATCCATCTACGCCACGAACGCCGCCCGTCCAGCACCTCATCCCGCATCCGCAAGCGCCTGCGCGAAGAATACAAACAGGCCGGCTGCCGCTGACGAGCGCGCCGCTTGCAGGCGCAGCGTGGCAAAAAGGCTGCGTTCGGGCGGCGGGCGGGCGAAAATTGCCGCGAGGGGTTTACAGGGCTGGGGCTGGGCGGCTAGAATGCGCGTCTTCTCTGTTCGGGGGTATAGCTCAGCTGGGAGAGCGCTTGCATGGCATGCAAGAGGTCAGCGGTTCGATCCCGCTTACCTCCACCATAACAGGGGAAGCGCAAGGTCTTGTCCCCATCGTCTAGAGGCCTAGGACATCGCCCTTTCACGGCGGTAACCGGGGTTCGAATCCCCGTGGGGACGCCAGCTTTCTGGCTGGCTTGCGAGTGACATCACCACAGGTTTTGGCGCGGAGCGGTAGTTCAGTTGGTTAGAATACCGGCCTGTCACGCCGGGGGTCGCGGGTTCGAGCCCCGTCCGCTCCGCCATTTGAATGCGAAGACCACCCGTAACGGGTGGTCTTTTTGTTTGTCCGTTGCGGGCGTTAGCGCGGGGCGTGGGCGAGCAGCAAATTGAGCGCCAGGGCGATGAAAATGACGCCCGCCAGCAGGTTCATCCAGAGACCAACGCCCGGGCGGCGCGCCAGCAGCGCACCGAGTTGCCCGGCGCAAAAGGCGATGGCGCCGAAGATGAGGATGGTGTTGAGCGCAAACACGCAGCCCAGCACGACAATCTGCACGCCGATGGCGCCGCGTGCGGCGTCGGTAAATTGCGGCAGAAAGGCGAGAAAAAACAGCGCGACTTTGGGGTTGACGGCGTTGGCGACAAAGCCGCGACAGAAGTCTTTCCAGTCTGAATGCGCTTCGGCGCGCACCGGCGCGCTGCCCAGCGCGGGGCTGCGCAGGGTTTGCCAGCCAATCCAGAACAGCCACAGCGCACCGGCGATTTTGAGCAGCAAAAAGGCGGCGTCCGAGGCGAGCACAAGGGCACTGATGCCCAGCGCCGCCCACAGCGTGTGCGTAAAACAACCCGCCGCGCAGCCCAGCGCCAGCAGAAAACCGGCGCGCGCACCACGGGCGATGCTTTGCCCGAGCACCATCAGGTTGTCCGGCCCGGGGGCAAGGGCGAGCAGGATGTTGACGCTGATGAAGGCAAGCAGGGTGTGCGTGGCGGGCATGGGGCGGTGGACGGGTATCGGAACAATCGCAACGCCAGCGGAATAACGCGATGCGCTTTGGCGGAACAATGCGGCGCGCGGGTTCAGGGCGCTTCGGGCGCGGTGAACAGGGCGATGGATTCGACGTGCGAGGTGTGCGGGAACATGTTCGCCGCGCCGGCGCAGACGAGGCGGTAGCCTTTTTCATGCACCAGCACGGCGGCATCGCGCGCCAGCGTGGCGGGGTTGCAGGAAACGTAGACGATGCGCTGCGGGCGCACTTGTGCGCCGAGTGCCTTGACGACGGCGATGGCGCCTTCGCGCGGCGGGTCGATGAGCAGGCGGTCGAACGCGCCGCAGGCGGCGAGGCTGTCTTCGGTGGCTTCAAACAAATTGACGGCGTGAAAGGTGCACCGTTCCGCCAAGCCGTTTTTGCGCGCGTTTTCCGCCGCGCGGGCGGTGAGCGCTTCGCTGCCTTCCAGCCCGGTGACGCGCGCGCCCAGACGGGCGATGGGCAGGCTGAAGTTGCCTAGCCCGCAGAACAGGTCGCCAACATGCTCGCCGGGCTGCGGGGCAAGCAACTGCATGGCGCGGCGCATGAGCATTTGATTGACGCCCACGTTGACTTGCGTGAAGTCGTTGGGGCGAAATTCCAGCGTCAAGCCGAACTCGGGCAGGCTGTATTGCAGCGCGGGCGCATCCTGCGGGTGCAGACGATAGACGCTATCGACGCCCGCCGGTTGCAGCCAGACCTGCACATCGTGCGCGCGGGCAAATTC
>JAFZMK010000050.1 GCA_017553285.1 Rhodocyclaceae bacterium | reverse complement strand
TGCGCCAGTTGGCCAAATTCGTCGCCGGTTTTCAGCCCGATGGGTTTCGGGTCTTTGATTTCAAAGTTGAGGAAGCGGAAGAAATCCGTCAGGCCGTTCTGGATTTGCTCCAAGGGGCGCAGTTCGTGCTTGATGAGGAAAATGAAGATGGCGACGATGACGACGAAGAAAATCGTCGACAGCAGGACGGTAATCCACAAGGTGCCGCGCGTTTTGTCGGTGACGACGTTGGCATCCAGCGATTGGCAGATGGTCCAGCCGGAAGATTCTTCAAAGGCGCAGAAGGAAACGCGCTCGTGCCCGTCGAGTTCGTAGCGGCTTTCCTCACGCCCGGACTGCGCAGCGGCGCGGAGATTGTCCGTGACCTGCACATAGGCAGCATCCTTGCTCAGAATGCGCTGCTCGTTGGAGTGGGCAATGGTGTTGCCGTAGGCATCGAGGACGAGAATGTCCGCTTCTTCCAGTTTGAGGGAGGCGATGTCTTTCTGGAAGCTGGTGAGGAAGACATTGGAGGAGACAACGGCGGCAATCTGGCCGTTGATGGTAATCGGGCTGAAAAAGCTGATTTGCAGGTTTTTCGTGGTGACGTCGATGTACGGCGTGGAAACACCGCTCTTGCCTCCGGCAGCGCCGGTAAACCAGGCGCGCGTGCGCGAGTCAAACTGGTTGTTGGCCATGTCCAGCGTGTAGGGCTTGTTGCCGGACTGGTCGTCGGTTTTAATCAGGCGGCCATCGTCGGCATAGCCGATGTAGAGGGCGTCAAAAGGCGTGACGGGGTAGAGGTTACGCAGGGTGATGGTGGCGGAGTAATCGTCAATGCCGACCGAGGCGAGGGTTTGCGCGGCAGACTCGATGGTTTCCAGACGGCTCTTGACGTATTCACGCACGTGCAAGGATGCGCTGTGCAGGGAACTGTGGATGTTGGCGCGGTAGAGACCCGCCAGCGAGGCGTAGTTCTGCCGATAAATGGCATAGGAAACCAGCATGAAGCCCAGCAACAGGGCTATGGATGCCTTGGAGACAATCTTGAACCATACGCTATTGTTTTTCATGGCGGTTCTCCGAGCGGTGCGTTTTGTTTCCTTGTCCAGCGTTAAAAAAATCAGTCGGTTTGCCTGCAAATCAGGCGGCGGGCAGGTGCGCCCGTTTGCCATACGGGGCTATCTAACCACGGTTTGCACTTTTTGTAGTGCGGAAAAGTTGGCATTTTTCGGCAAAAAGTTGAAAAAAGTTGACTTAGCCCAGCAGCAGGGCGTCTTCGTCAAGGGTTTCGTTGCGGGTGCGCTCGAACATGTGCAGCAGGTCGGGCACGTCCATCTGGTCGCGCTCTTCGCCTTGTACGTCCAGCACGACCTGACCACGGTGCAGCATGACAGTGCGCGTGCCGTAGTCCAGCGCCTGCCGCATACTGTGCGTGACCATCATGGCGGTGAGGTGGTTTTCCTGCACGATGCGGGCGGTGAGTTCCAGCACGAAGGCGGCGGTTTTGGGGTCGAGCGCGGCGGTGTGTTCATCCAGCAACAAGATGCGCGAGGGCTGCAACGCAGCCATGAGCAGGCTGACCGCTTGGCGCTGGCCGCCAGAGAGCAGGCCGATGCGGTCGGTGAGGCGGCTTTCCAGCCCAAGCCCGAGAATGGCGAGCTTTTCGCGGAAGAGGTCGCGCCGTTCGTCATTCAAGGCAAAGCGCAAGTCGCGCGGCTGGCCACGCGAGAGCGCCAGCGCCATGTTTTCTTCGATGGTGAGGGCTTCGCAGGTGCCCGCCATCGGGTCTTGAAAGACGCGGGCGACGCGCGCGGCGCGGCGGTGTGCGGGCTGGTGGGTGACATCTTCGCCGTCGATGCTGACCGTGCCACGGTCGAGCATGATGTCGCCCGCGATGGCGTTCAGAAAGGTGGATTTGCCCGCGCCGTTGCTGCCAATGACGCTGACAAACTGGCCGGTGGGGATGGTCAGCGACAAACCGCGCAGCACGGGGTTTTCAATCGGCGTGCCGGGGTGGAAGGTGACGAAGAGGTTTTCGGCTTTCAGCATGGCGTCATCCCCCACTGGCCTTTTTCGGCAACAGGCGGCGCTTGATGAGCGGCAGCACGAGCACGATGCTGACCAGCGCGGCAGTAACAAAGTTCAAGTCTTGCGATTGCAGGCCGAGGGCGTCAAAGGACAAGGCCAGCGTGATGAAAAAGCGGTACAACACGGCACCGAGAATGACGGCCAGCGTGGTGACAATCAAACGGCGCGAGGGCAGCAGGTTTTCGCCAATGATGACGGCGGCAAGACCAATGACGATGGTGCCGATGCCCATGGAAATATCGGCACCGCCCTGACTTTGCGCAAACAGCGCGCCCGCCAAGGCGACCAGCGCGTTGGAGAGCGCCAAACCCGCCATAATCAGCCAGCCCGTCGCCACGCCTTGCGCGCGCGCCATGCGCGGGTTGGCACCCGTGGCACGCATGGCAAGGCCGATGCGGGTGGCGAAAAAGGCGTCCAGCAATAATTTGATGACCAGCACGATGGCGGCAAGCAGCAGCGGTTTGCCCAAGCCGCTGGGGGAATCAAGCAAAATCGGCGGCAGCGCGAGGGTGAAGACGGTTGGCTCGGTAATCAGCGGCATGTTGGGCTTGCCCATGATGCGCAGGTTGATGGAGTAGAGCGCGGTCATCAACAGGATGCCAGCGAGCAAGTCCATGATTTTTAGCCGCACGTTGAACCAGCCGGTGATGAAACCGGCGACACCGCCCGCGAGAAAGGCGGCAGCCGTGGCGAGAAAGGGGTTGGAGCCGTGGGCAATGAAGGTGGCGGCAACCGCGCCGCCGAGCGGAAAACTGCCGTCGACGGTGAGGTCCGGAAAATTAAGCACGCGGAAGGAAATCAAAACACCCAGGGCGACAAGGCCGAAAATCAGCCCGATTTCCATTGCGCCCATGAATGCGTAAAGGGTCATACGTTTGCCTGCCGGTGGTGAGGGGGCGGCGCGCGTTGGCCGCTGCGCCGCCCCGGTGGGTGGAAAATGCGCCGGGGCGCTTATTCAAGCACTTCGTCCGCTTCTTTCAGCAAGGCTTCGGAAAGCTCGACACCTTGCGAGGCGGCGGATTTTTTGCTGAGGAAGAGACGCACGTTTTCGCTGCGCGAGGAGGCAATGTCGCCCGGTTTTTCACCGCGCAAAATGCGCGCGACGACTTTGCCAGTCTGCTTGCCCAGATCGGTGTAATTGACCCCCAGCGCGGCAATCGCGCCACGCGCGACGCTGTCGGTGTCGGAGGCGATGAGCGGAATTTTCAGCGAATCGGCCACACGCACCATGGATTCATAGGCGGAGACGACGTTGTTGTCCAGACTGGTGTAGATGAGGTCGACCTTGCCATCCAGCGAGCGGGTGGCGGAGCTGACATCGACCGTGCGCGGCGCGGCAGCTTCGACCAGCTCCATGCCGTGCTCAGGCAGCAGTTTCTTGAATTCGGTGTTGACTACGACCGAGTTGGCTTCGCCGGGGTTGTAGACGATGCCGACACGCTTGGCGTTGGGCACGACTTTCTTGATGAGGTCAATCTGGCGGGTGAGTTCGAGGCCGTCCGAAATGCCGGTGACGTTGGTTCCGCTCGGTTCCCACGAGGGGACAAGCTGAGCTTCGATGGGGTCGGTGACCGCAGCGTAGACGACGGGGATGGTCTTGGTGGCGGCAATCACGGCCTGCGCCGAGGGCGTGGCGATGGCGACGATGACCGCCGGTTTGTCGCCAATGTATTTGCGGGCAATCTGCGCGGCAGTGCCGGGGTTGCCTTGCGCGCTCTGGAATTGCCAGGTGATGTCTTTGCCTTCGACAAAGCCTTCTTCTTTGAGTTGCTCGCGGATGCCGTCGCGCACGGCATCAAGCGCCGGGTGCTCAACAATCGCGGTGACGGCGACCAGTTGCGGTTCGGCCAGCGCGGCACCGCTGACGCCAAGAGCGACCGCGACAGCGGCCAGTTTGCGGTAAATACCCTTGCTGTGGAACATCAGAAACACTCCTGTGAAAAGATGTTGACGATGGTTTGTGACGGAAACCGATTTTTACCACGTAGAACAAGGACAGGACGGAAATTTTTGACAGTTTTCTGCTTTTTTGGGACTTTGGCGCGCGCAGAGCGCCCGTGCAGCGTTACGGCGCGGCTGCGTGTAAAGTTCGCTTCTGGTCTGTTTTCCGGTTTTGCGCGCATGAATGAGCTTGCTTCGCCCCCCGCTGCCCTTGTTTTGCTCGGCCCCACGGCGAGCGGAAAAACGGCACTGGCGCTGGCATTGGCGCGACAGTTTGCGGTGGAAATCATCAGCGTGGATTCGGCGCTGGTCTATCGCGACATGAACATCGGCACGGCCAAACCCTCCGCCGCCGAGCGCGCCGCCTGTCCGCATCATCTCATCGACATTCTGCCGCCTACGCAAGCGTACACAGCGGCGCGCTTTGCCGAAGATGCGACGCGCCTGATGCGCGAAATTACCGCGCGGGGGCGCGTGCCGCTGCTGGTGGGCGGCACGATGCTGTACTTTCGCACGCTGATTGAGGGCATGGCACAGTTGCAGGGGGCGGATGCACAGCTTCGCGCGGCGCTGGATGAAGAGGCGCGCGAACACGGCTGGCCGCATCTGCATCAGCGTTTGCAGCGGCTTGACCCGCAGACGGCAGCGCGGCTGGACCCGCACGATGCACAGCGCATCCAGCGCGCGCTGGAGTTGATTGCGCTCCACGACGGGCAGCCGCTGGCGGCATTGCACGCGCGCCATCAGCCGCCTGCGCACGGACACCGTTTGTGCCTGATGGCGCTGGATGTGCCGGACAGGACGGCGCGCGCGGCATTGCATCAGCGCATTGAGGCGCGCTTGCAGGCGATGTTTGCGCAAGGGTTGGTGGATGAAGTGCGCGCGCTGCGGCAGGCGTATCCGCAGCTTTCCATCGAACATCCGGCGATGCGCTGCGTGGGCTATCGGCAGGTGTGGGCGCATCTGCAAGGCGAGACGGATGCGGCGATGCTGTTTGCGCAGGCGCTGGCGGCGACGCGCCAGCTTGCCAAGCGGCAACTGACCTGGCAGCGGCAGTTTCGTGAGCGTTGGGCAGGTCTGACCGGCTTTGATTTTCGCCGCGACGATTTGCCTGCGGCGCTGGCGGCGTACGCGGCGCGGTTTTTGGAGACGGCGTAAATGGATGCGCCGCGCGCACAGATTACCGGACTGGTGCTCGCCGGCGGGCAGGGGCGGCGCGTGGGCGGGCAGGACAAGGGGCGCATGACGTGGGGCGGCAGTCCGCTGGCCGAACACGCACTGGCACGCTTACGCCCGCAGGTGGGCGCGCTGCTCGTGAGCGCGAACCGCAATCTGGCGCAATACGCGCAAGGCGGCGTGCCGGTGTTGCCGGATGTGTACGCCGGTTTTCAGGGGCCATTGGCCGGATTGCACGCCGGTTTGTCGGATTGCGCCACGCCGTGGCTGGTGACGGTGGCCTGCGATGTGCCGAACTTCCCGCCCGATTTGGTCGCACGCCTGTGGCAAGGCAAGGGCGATGCGCCCGCAGCGTATGCCGTATGCGGCGACCGGGCACAGCCGACCTTCGCCCTCTACGCCCGCACCCTGCTGCCGACGCTGGAAACGTTTCTGGCCAGCGGCGAGCGCCGCCTGCGCGCCTGGCTGACAACGCTGGGCGCGGCGGCGGTGCGGTTTGACGACGAAGCGGCGTTTGTGAATTTGAACCGGGAGGGGGATTTTGTGGCGGGGGACGCTGCAAGGGGCGGTTTACCAAACTTCATGCGCCATCCCATCCGTTCTCCATCTAGTCCATAATATCCGGCGCTTGCGTATGCAAGCGGTGCTGCCACACAGGAGATGCGATGAACCAGCAAGCCAAAATGACGAAGCGGCAAGGCGTCCCGCGTATCGAATCTTTGCGGGTAGAGAATTATCGGGCGCTTCGCAAGGTTGTGCTGGATGATCTGACGCCGATGACGGTGCTGCTGGGGCCGAATGGCAGTGGCAAGTCCACCGTGTTTGATGTGTTCAATTTTCTTTCCGAGTGTTTTCAGTTTGGTTTGCGCCATGCCTGGGATCGGCGTGGTCGAGGCAGGGAGCTGAAAACGCGGGGCACGACAGAGCCGATTGTTTTTGAGTTGAAATATCGGGAACAGCCCAAACAGCCCGTGATTACGTATCACCTGTCGATTGATGAGGGCGCAAAAGGCCCGGAGGTGGTCGAAGAATGGCTGCAATGGCGGCGGGGTCAGAAAGGTCAGCCTTTTCGCTTTCTGGACTTTCGTCGCGGCGTGGGGCGGGCAGTAAGTGGCGAATTGCCCGATGCCGAAGACCTGCGCAAAGACACCGAACTGCGCTCGCCCGATTTGATTGCCGTCAATACGTTGGGGCAGCTTGCCGAGCATCCACGGGTGGCAGCATTGCGTGAGTTCATCACCGATTGGTATGTGTCCTATCTTTCCATTGAGCAGACACGTAACCAGCCAGAAGCCGGACCGCAAGAACGTCTGAGCAAAAGCGGGGAAAACCTGCCCAATGTCATCCAGTATCTGAAAGAGCAGCATCCCGAACGTCTGGAACAGATTTTCTCGATTTTGCGTCAGCGCATTCCGCGTCTGGAACGGGTGGAGGCCGAAACCATGCCGGATGGCCGCCTGCTGTTGCAAATCAAGGATGCACCCTTTGCGCAGCCGGTGCTTTCCCGATTCGCCTCAGACGGCACCATGAAGATGCTGGCGTATCTGACCGTACTCTACGCCCCGGCACCAGCGCGTTTCATCGGTATTGAAGAACCCGAAAACTTCCTGCACCCGCGCCTGCTGCCCGAACTGGCCGAGGAATGCCGGGCAGCGGCGGAGCACGCGCAGTTGCTGATTACCAGCCACTCGCCCTTTCTGCTCAACGCCATGCGTGCCGAAGAGGTGCGCGTGCTCTACCGCGACGAACAGGGTTTTACCCAGACTGTCCGTGCTGCGGACATTCAAGGTGTTCCTGAATTTGTGCGGGAAGGTGCTGCTTTGGGGCATTTGTGGATGGAGGGGCATTTCGGGATGGGGGATCCGCTGGTGAATCAGGGGGCGCCCCGCGCTGCTACCCCGAGGTGAGACGGATGCTGGAAAAACTCATTGTGTTTGTCGAGGAATACTCGATGGAGGCGGCGCTGGAAAAATTGCTGCCCGGATTACTCGGCACCATTGCCTTTCAGGTTATCCGCTTTCAGTGCAAGGACGATCTGCTCAAACATGCGCCCAGCCGTTTGAAAGGCTACGCGGCCTGGTTGCCCGAAAATTGGCGGATTCTCGTGCTGGTCGACCGTGATGACGACGATTGCAGAGAATTGAAAACGAAGCTGGAAAACATCGCTGCCGGAGCAGGTTTGGTAAGCAAAACGCGCGCTGGGCATGGGCGGTGGTTTCAGGTGGTCAACCGCATTGCCATTGAAGAACTGGAAGCCTGGTTTTTTGGCGACTGGGAGGCGGTTCGGGCAGCGTACCCGCGCGTGCCGGCTACGATTCCTCAGCAAACGAAGTTTCGCGACCCGGATGCCATTGCAGGGGGCACATGGGAAGCGATTGAGCGAATACTCAAACGGGCGGGCTACTTCCGCACTGGTCTGCGCAAACTGGAATTGGCTCGCTCCGTGGCGGAACACATGGATATTTCGCGCAACCGCTCCCGCAGCTTTCAGGCATTTGCCGAAGCCGTGACCGCTGCTGCGGCGTAATGCGCGCAGCACAGCAGGCGCGCTTAAATCACCTTCGCCTGCATCAGGTCGTGCATGTTCAGGGCGCCTTGCAGGCGGCCTTGGGCGTCTTGCACGATGATTTGGCTGATGCGGTGTTGTTCCATCAGCGTGGCGGCTTCGACAGCCAGGGCTTCGGGGGCGATGTGGCGGGGGTTGCGTACCATGAATTCGCCGATGCGCGCGCTG
>JAFZMK010000307.1 GCA_017553285.1 Rhodocyclaceae bacterium | reverse complement strand
CGTGCGGCGCGTCCATTCGCGAAAGGCGCGAAACGCCATGCCCGCCAGCAGCAAATTGGGCAGCGTGCCCAGCCCGAAGGCGAGCATGGTGAGCGCGCCGCGCGATGCCGAGCCGGAAAACAAGGCAGTCGCCAACATGCCATAGACCATCGCGCAGGGCAGAAAGCCCCACAACATGCCCAGCGGCAGCGCCTGCGCCACGCCGCGCACCGGCAACCAGCGGCGGGTAAGCGGCTGCACGCGCCGCCACAGATGCGAACCGGCGCGTTCCAGCGGCGCGAGCAAACGGGTGCGCCCCATCAAATACAAACCCATCGCCACCAGCAACAGATTGGCGAGCACATACAACACCATTTGCACCGGCAGGACGTTTTCCAGCAGCAGGCTGGACGCGCCCAGCGCGCCCAACACCGCGCCCAGCACGCAATACGTCGCCACGCGCCCGGCGCTGTACGCAAAATGAATCGCCCACAGGCGCGCGCGCGGCAGCAGCGGGTGCGTCTGCCCGCCGGTGGAAGCGCCCAGCGCGCCGACAATGCCGCCACACATGGCAACGCAATGCACGCCGCTCATCAGTCCCATCAGGAAGACGGCAAGATAGTGTTGTGCCACCGCAGTTCAGCGCCGTGCTTCAAATAACGCGCGAATAGCGCCGCCCTTCGCGGCTGGCGCGCAGATGCGCATCGAAGACCATGGCGATGGCGCGCACCAGCAGGCGACCGGCGGGGAGCACGGAAATCCAGTCGTCGCTCACGGCGAGCAGACCGGCGGCTTCCATTTCTTTGAGATCTTGCAATTCGCGCGCGAAGTATTCGCGGAATTTGATCAGGTAGGCTTCTTCGATGGCTTCGATGGAAAGCTCAAAATGGCACATCAGCGCCTGAATGATGGCGCGGCGCAATACGTCATCCGCAGTCAGTTCCAGCCCGCGCAGCACCGGCAGGCGGTCTTCATCAAGCGCGGCACAGTATTCATCGAGCGTTTTGACGTTTTGCGCGTAGGTGGGGCCGATTTTGCTGATGGCCGAGACGCCAAAGGCCATCAGGTCGCACTCGGCGCGCGTGGAATAGCCCTGGAAGTTGCGGTGCAGCCGCCCTTGGCGCTGCGCCACGGCCAGTTCGTCATCCGGGCGGGCGAAGTGGTCCATGCCGATGTAGACGTAACCCGCGCCGGTGAGCCGCGCAATGGCCGTCTGCAAGATTTCCAGTTTTTCATCCGGCGGCGGCAGTTGCGCTTCATCAATGCGCCGCTGCGGCATGAAAAGACCGGGCAGGTGCGCGTAGTTATAGAGCGAGATGCGGTCGGGCAGGATTTCCAGCACGGTGTCGAGGGTGCGCCCCACGCTGGCCAGATTCTGCAAGGGCAGGCCGTAGATGAGATCCATGCTCACCGAGTGAAAACCGTTGTCGCGCGCGGCGCGGATGACGGTCTCCACCTCTTCGCGGCTTTGCACGCGGTTGACGGCCTGCTGCACACAGGGTTCAAAATCCTGCACGCCCACGCTCATGCGGTTAAAGCCCAGCTCGGCCAGAAGCTGCACCGTCTCGGGCGAGACCTTGCGCGGGTCGACCTCAATGGAATATTCGCCGCCGTCCATCAGTTCAAAATGGCGGCGCACCGAGGCCATCAGCGTGCGCAGTTCGTCATCCGAGAGGAAAGTCGGCGTGCCGCCGCCCAGATGCAGTTGCGTGACCTGGCGCACACCGGCAAGCGCTGCCACCTGCATACCAATCTCTTTGTCCAGATAGCGCAGATACTTCCCGGACAGAGAATGGTCTTTGGTGACAATTTTGTTGCAGGCGCAGTAGTAACAAACTGTGTTGCAAAACGGGATGTGGAAGTATAATGAGAGAGGTTTGACCTCTCCGCCGCAAGCAGCGCGATCCCCCAACCATCGCTGCAAGGCGGCTGCATCGAAT
>JAFZMK010000306.1 GCA_017553285.1 Rhodocyclaceae bacterium | reverse complement strand
TTTGCAAACGCTGCCCGGTCACAAAACCGTCGTGCTCGACTTCACCCCCACCGTCGAAAACCTCGCCCGCCACGCCTTCACCCTGCTCGCCCCGCGCTTTCGCGCCCAATACGGCCAAGCGCTGCGCCTGGCGCGCGTGCGCCTGTACGAGACCCCCAACTGCTGGGCAGACGCCGCCGCCGAAGACTGCCGCGTTTGAGCCGCGCAGGCGCGCCGGTATACGGGGAACAGAGGAATCCCCTATCATTCGCCCCATGAGCACTGTTCCCAACATCGTCCAATACCAAGGCTCCAAGCGCCTGCTCGCGCCGCAGATATTGCGCCATATGCCGCAGCGATTCGCACGTCTGGTAGAACCTTTTGCGGGCATGGCCTCCATGACCTTTGCCGCCGCATCAGAAAAGCGCTGTGATGCATTCTGGGTAAATGACCTGAACGCACCACTTGTAGACATCGTGCGCATGGCAACAGAACAGCCACAACAATTGCTGGCCACCTACCGGTGCGTATGGCAAGCGCAATTTTGCTGGCCCGATGGGCACATTGCTCATTTCTATCATGTGCGCGAACGTTTTAATAACGGCGAAAAAACGCCCGAACACATGCTCTACCTCATCGCACGTTGCGTGAAAGGTGCGGTGCGCTATGGGCGGGACGGACAATTCAACCAATCACCCGATAAACGGCGACACGGCACGCGCCCGGAAAAACTGGAACACAATCTGCGCACCATTGCTACGCTGCTAGGCGGGCGCGCGCAGTTTTCCGCGCTGGATTACCGCGAGGTGCTGGCGGCCTGCCGCCCGGGCGATGTGGTCTATATGGATCCTCCCTACCAAGGGGTTTGCGGAACGCGGGATCAGCGTTATCTCGCCGGTGTGGATTTTGACGAATTTGCCGCCGCGCTGGAAACACTAAACCGTCGAGGCGTGGATTTTCTGGTGAGTTACGATGGCGCATGCGGCGAAAAATCTTACGGGCGCGAACTGCCTGAGGTGCTGGATTGCAGCAAAGTACTGCTGCGTGCGGGTCTTTCCACGCAAGCGCTGCTACTCGGCAAAAAAGAAATCACGCGCGAAGCGCTCTACATCAGCCACAACATCCGGCGCAATCTGGCGATGCCGCAGACGCTGCACCCAAGCCCCGTACAAGCGGAACTTTTCGGAGCAGCGGCATGAACCGTGACACGGAAACATACCCGAAAGCGTTTCTGGATCGCCTGAACGCAGTCACGGGCAAACGGGCGCGCACGGTGATAGAGCATATTTTGCAGCACGGTTTTATCACCAGCGAGCAGCTTCAAAGCCTGTATCACTACGAACACGCGCCGCGCGCCATCCGCGACGTGCGCGAACAGGGCATTGCGGTGGAAACTTTCCGCGTCAAAAACGCCAGTGGCAAAAGCATTGCCGCATACCGCTTTGGCACCCCCGCTGACGTCTCCAGCGCTGCCAGCAAAAAGTCCGGGCGCACAGCCTTATCCCGGGCACTCAAGAAAGCGCTAATAGAAAAATACGGCGCGCGTTGCACCATCTACCAAGAAACGATGGACGAGGCGATGCTGCAAATTGACCATCGCATTCCGTTCGAGATTGGCGGCGAACACTCCCAAAAAGAAATTGAAGCATTCATGCTGCTCAGCCCATCGGCAAACCGGGCAAAATCGTGGGCTTGCGAACACTGCGCAAACTGGACAGAGAAAAATCCAGATTTCTGCGTGCGCTGCTTTTGGGCGCATCCAGAAAACCATGAGCACATCGCTGGCAAACCGGAACGTCAGGTGTGCATTGTTTTTACAGGCGATGAAGTCAAGGACTACGAACGTTTGATTGCCTTGTCCGGTGAAAAAACCGCACAAGCAACCATAAAAAACATTCTCCGAAAATTTTTGGCGTAATCCCGTATCCCTCCCCCTTGCGTGCTCGCCGCTTTCCCGAAACTCCGCACAGGGCAAACATCATGACCACACAAACTTTCCACCCGCTGCGCCGCTTTTTCGCCGCCGAAAACCTCATCTGGCAAATTCTTGCCGGTCTGGTCATCGGCATCCTCGCCGCCGCCTGGCTGCCCGGCCCGGCGGGCGTGCTGCCCCTGTTCGGCACGCTCTTTGTCGGCGCGCTGAAAGCCATCGCGCCGATTCTCGTGTGCATTCTCGTCACCCGCTCCGTCGCCGGCTACCAACACGCCGCGCCGCCGCGCATCGGCAGCGTCATCGTGCTCTACATCGCCGGCA
>JAFZMK010000049.1 GCA_017553285.1 Rhodocyclaceae bacterium | reverse complement strand
GCGGTTGCTGCACGGCTTCGGCGACGATGCGCAAACGGGCAGCCAGTGCTTCCACAACATCTTCATCGTCGGTCATCAGGTGCACGCGCTCGCCATTCGTCCGTCCCACGGCAATCCCCCAAGCGTCCGGCTTCGGCTCTTCCCACATGCCGTTTTCCTTGAGCCACTGCTCGTCCGGGTCGCGGCCAAGCACCACGCCTTCCACATACACCTCACCGTTCCAGTCCAGCGGCAAGCGAACACCGTGCGCGCCCTCTGTGGAAAGACCTTGCGTGGTCACGATCGGCATAACGTCCCCGGCGACAATGTGTTCTTTGGGCGCATCCGGATTTGCCCGCGCCGCGCGCAGTTCTTCCACCAGCGCGGTTTCCTCGTCGGTGAGTTCGGGCGGCTGTGCCTGTGCTTGCTGCTGTTCGTCGGCGGCCTCGATGCGCGCCACGTCCAGCCATTTTTCAAACGGCTTCGGATCCACACCTGCGGGCACATACCAGGCTTTTTCTTGCCCGTCCCACTTCGCGCCCAGCCGCTTGGCTTCGTCTTTGTCCGTCCACGGCACATCCAGCCAGATGCGCTCGGCTTTCACGTCGGTCTTGCGTGCGGCCATGTTGGTTTGCTCCTGTGTCTGGTTTTGCTCGGCTTGCTCTGCTTGTTCTGGCTGCTGCTGCGGCGCTTGGGTCTGCACTTGCGCTTGTTCCTGCTCTACCGGCTGCGCGACCTGTTCCTGCGCCTGCGCCTGTTCCTGCGTCTGCTCTTGTTGCTGTTCCAACGCCAGGACGTAGTGAAAGATTTCTTCCGCGTCGGAAGCTGCCCGGTAGAGTTCGGACGGGTCGTCTTTCAGAATCTTGATCCAGTGCCCCACGTAGGCGGCGTGCTGGGCGGGGTCGTGGCCGATGCCCAGTTCGTCACCCAGAATCATTGACGAGATTTCCGCCCGCAGTTCTTCCTTGGCATATTCCACGCTGCCGAAGGGATTGCGGATGTCGCGACCCAGGCGGCTTTCGTGTCCCGTCCAGTGCCCAAGTTCGTGCAGGGCGGTGGCGTAATAGCCTGCGGCGTCGTGGAACTGCTCCGGCAGCGGCAGCGTGATGGTGTCGGTACTCGGGCGATAAAACGCCTGGTCGCTTGGGCTGTGCTCAATTTTTGCGCCGCTGGCCGTCAGGATGGCCGAAGCACGCTCCGACGGATTCCAGGTGATTTCCTTGGCCTGCAACGGCGGCAGACCGTCGATCTGGCTGGCATGAAACACCGTGCTGAAAAACACCTGCGGGCGCGACAGGCGCACCGTCTCTTTTACCGGCTTGCCATTCTCGTCCAGCACGGGCTGGCCGTCGTCGTCGAGCTTGTCGCGCTCATAGGTGTACTTCCAGTGCTGGATGGGCGTGCCTTTTTCGCCTCTGCGCACCTGCGCGCCGATGCCCTGCGCCTGCTTGTAGGTCATCCAGCGCGGGTCGCTGTGGCCTGCCATCATGAGGTTGACGGCGTTGATGCCGCGATAGCGTTTGCCGGTGGTGAAATTCATCGGTAACAGGCCGCTGGCCGCCGCACTATCCCACGGCTTTTGCCACGGGGCAGTGCCCGATTCCAGTTGGGCGATCAGCTTGTCTGCCACCTGCTTATAAAACTCTTTTGAACGTTCCATGTGGTTTTCCTCTCCTACGTTACGTGCCTCAACAATGTCGCCGTCCATGATTGCGCGCAGGCGCGCGCTGGCGATCCGGAAATCCTTTGTCCAGATGTGGTACTCCTTGCCATCCGCGCTCATGCTGATGCCCGCGTGGGTGCGGTGCGCTGCATCAATGCGCGGCCAGTATTCGCGCGGAAACTGGCCAAGAAACTCCATGTGATCGGCGCTATACCCACGCAAACCGTCGCGCAGGTCATCGCGCGCATCTTTGGGCGACCATCGCATCACGCGCCGCGCGTACTCGCGCGTATTGGCCGCCCGCTGCGCCCACTCGTGCCGATCGGCACCGTGCGCCATCGGCGGCTCACGCCTGGCCAGTTCGGTGCGCAACACATGCAGCACCGCCGCCTGCTCGTCGTCCTCGACGCCATCAATGAGCGTCTCCGGCCAGGTCTCGGAGAGCGGATACATCACCATCTCGTCCGCACTCATCGCAGGCAGCAAGGCATCAATCGCCGCCTCGCGTTCGGGCGATCGGGTGAGAGAGAGTTTGATGTCGTTGTCGTCCTGCGTTTGCTGCACGTCCAGCGTCAGCAAGTGACGCAGGCGGGCGGTGAGTTCGCTGTGTTGCAGCTTGCCCGCGTGAATGCCTTCTGGTAAATTGTGGCTGCCTCTCGGCGCTTGTGAGCCTGTATCCCCAGTCGCATAACCAACTGCGGCGGCCCAGGATTCTCCCTGTGTCGAGAGGTTTTCTTTTGTCTCTTGCTGCAAGAGGTTTGCTTCCAGGCGGATGCTGTGCAGATACAGGCGTTGCTCTTTGGTGCGCCGCACATGCGCCGTCATTACGTGGCGCACGCCATCGACCAGCACGGGCGCGGCGATGTAGTAGCTGTGAATGCCGCCGTGCAGCGCGTGCGCAATCACGCCGCCCTGCTCGATGACATCTTTGGCGGCAGCAAAGGTTGCCATCTTGTATTCATTGCGCACATCGCTGTGCGCTGCTGAATCCTCGGCGGCCTGATCGTCCAGCAACACCGTGCCCAGCCCGGCGCGCACCGCTTGTCCCTCGAATTTCTCGGCAAACAGCTTCTTCAATTCCTTGGCTAGCGCGCCCTTGTGCGCTGCCTGCACCGCATCGCGCTTCGATACCGAAGCGACGGCTTCGCCTTGCAGGATGCGGGCGCATTCTTCGTCCGGCTGCGCTTTGGAAACCAGCGGTTCCGGTTCATTCGGCTGCTGGCTAAACTTCGCACCCTCCCACGCGGCAACCAGTTCCGCGCGGTTTTCCCGTATCCACGGGAAGACCACTTCCGTGGCGTACTTGCCCGCCGCCGTGTCCTCCGGCACCGTCCAGCGTTTGAGCGGGCGCTTCAGACCGTCGCCTTTCTTGTGCGCGATAAGATCGTTTGTTCTGCGGTCGTGGTGCAACATGACCTCGAATGCGGCGGCGCGTTCTTTGGCCTGCGCTTGATAGCTGGGCAACTGGCGGATGTCTTGTTTGTTGACGTAGGCGATCAGCACTTCGGACAGATGCTTGCGCAGGCCGTCCACGTCTTTGACGTGTTGCGCCGATTCCATGCCGCGCCCGCGCAGGCGGTCGCCCAGCTTGCTGAACCACGCATCTACCGTCTGCATGAAGGCGGTGAAGCGATGCTTGCCGTCTTTGTTCTGTCTGTCCGATTCGGCCAGTTGGCCGAGGAATTGCGTGTCGGCCAGCGCGTCGCCGGTGAAATCGGCAATCAGTTCTTCCTTCGCCGATTGCAGCGAGTGCGCTGCAATGCCGTTTTCTTCAGACAGGATGTTGAGGCGCTGCCGGTAGTCTTCGACGTTGGTGAGATATTGGTCAGCTTGGGCGACGAACCAGTGGTAGAGGTCCTCGCGGTCGCGTTTGAGGTCGTGCAGCAGTTCGTGCCCTGCCAGTTGCAGGAAGCCCACCTCGTGCGCGCGGCGCACGTTGACGAAGACTTTGCCGGGCTGGTCGGTGAGATAGACACCGCCGAAGCTGTTGAAGCGGTCGGCGGTGGGCATAACCGGGTGAATGGTGCGCCCGAATGCCGCCTCAAAATCCGCCTGCAATGCCGCCATGCCTTCGGGCAACGGGGCGGCAGTGTAGGCGTTGCGCCAGTCGGGGTTGTCAAACTTGCGTGCCAGCGCCCAGTTGAGCACGCGCGCGGCGATATGGTCTGCGCCACGGGGCACGGCTTCGAGCGCGGGTTCTTCCGGCGCGGGTTCGTTCCGTTCTTTCCGTTCTTGCAGCGTTGCGGCAGTGTGCCCGCCGTAGTTTGGCTTGTCCCCGAAATCGAACGAACGCTGCGCGGCTTGCTCGTCTTTGCTCAACTTCAGGCGGATGTCGTTCCATTGGCGACGGTCTCGGAAACCGTCGATAGCTTCGGCCAGCGGCTCGCCGGTAGTGGAATTGATAGCCGCAGAAACATCTTCTGGCTTGACTGTGCGGACGAAGTTGATTACATTGACCTTGTTGTCGTCAAGAACGGAAAGGCTTCCGCCGGGTGCTGCATCAGCAGTACGACTGATTGGGGAACGGCCGCCCCCAGGCACAACAACACGCGGAAGGCTGGGGTAAACCCGGCCTTTCGTGTTGTATAGGGACTTGTGAAAGATGATCTGCCCGTCTTTCTCAGACAATTCAACGATTGCCAAGCGGTTCTTCGCGTAACGTTTGACGAAGATAAGCGCATCCTTTACTTCGCCACCTTTCTTTGCGCGGGTATCCTTGATCACCTCATCCGGCGAATCGAATATTTCCTGCAAGGCTCGGTATTCATCCGCTCCCAGATCGTTGTGCCCATGATTTGCCATGTGCTCAATGAAGTAGCCTTTGCTGCTGTACACACGGTTGTCTACCGCGCTGCCGGTGAAATGTTGCAGCACATCTTCCGGAACGTAGGCTATTGGCTTCAGTTCTTTGCCAAAGTGTTTTTCGCACTCCGGCACTGTTTTGCCTTTCGCCCACTCAATATCGCTTGCCGCATTGCTCGTCCAATCTACAAGTGTCTGGCGCATGGCCGCGATTTCACGCAGGCTTTGCCAATCCCCAAACTCCGCCTTGAACTCCGGCATCCGCGCCACTACCCACTGGTCATAGTTCAGTTGGGTGCGCCCGGTATCGGTCTCGTGTTGCCACGCCACGCGCCCACCATAGGCGCGTTCGGTCTGGCTGAAGCTGCTGGTGTGGCTCATGATTACGCGCTCCCTGCCGGAAAACTCCACGGCTGCCCGGCACGCACTTCTGCGCGCATTTCCGCGTTCAGGTGTTCGGCCACAGGATCAGGTTTTCCGCCATTCCGGATATGTTCGGCATACCAGCCGCAGAGCAGGTTGCCGAGATAATCTTCTGGAGCCTGCATAAGCCCGTCCATCGACAAGCCGCTGGCTTCGCAAACACGCCTGAGCGCAGCCAGATCGAAACGCACATAGCCATCGCCCGTCAGGGATAGGTTGAGATCGTTGAACGACACGTCCGGCGGGATGGTGATGCGCAGGGTGATCGTTTCCATGATCGGATGCTCGCCATCGACGATGCAGCCGACG